>CAYZLP010000954.1:0-2446 GCA_964478635.1 uncultured Caldilineaceae bacterium | reverse complement strand
TTGGCGCCCATGATAATGCCGATGGCCTGGGCCAGCGTCATGAGGCCGGCCGTGATAAAGCCGACCACCAGGACCGTCGTCACGGAGGAAGACTGGATGACTGCGGTGACGAATGCGCCCGCGGCCGCGGCCTTGAAGCGGTTCGTGGTCAACTCCGCCAGGACATTCTTCATGCGCGGGCCCGAGATGCTCTTGAGCGCGGCCGTCATCAGTTCAATGCCGAAAAGGAAGATGGCCAGCCCTCCGGCCAAGCCGATCAGAATGGCGCCGACCGGCAGCGTTTGTACGAGTTCCAGGTTAGAAGTGGCGGGGTCCATAGGTCTAACGGCTCCTTATTCGTAACTCTTTATCACGCTTGGCAAACATGGGCGGGGTCGCTGAGGATGGGGAGCACGACCTCTGACGCCATGTTAACAACATGTTAACGCATCCTCCCGGTGAAGTCCAGCAATGATTTGACTACGGTTTCGCGGCGCCGGCCCGTCCGGCCTTGGTGCGCCAATGGGACGAGGGCGTACAGAGTCCGGGCCCGCCACTCGCTAGGATACAAGGGTATCTGTGATAAATCGCACAAACGCGCCGCATCTGGGAATCTGGTCCGATGTATTTGGGCGGCCTGTGCTTGCCAAATCTTGTGGTGATTTCATGAAGCGATGCTATCGAAGCGGTATGAAGACACTCCCTTTCTTGCTGGCGATCATGCTGGTGACGGCCTGCAGCGCACCGCCCGAAGCTGGGCGCGTCCGCTCCAGCGTGGCCGAAGCCATGGCCAGAGGCGATGACCTCAATTTCGACCGACCCACCGAGCCAATGGATTTCGTATTTCCGCGCGATCACGGTCCTCATGAGGAATACCGCACGGAATGGTGGTACTACACCGGCAATTTGGAGGATAGAGAGGGCAATGTCTATGGCTACCAGCTCACCTTTTTCCGGAACGCATTGACGCCGGAGCAGCCGATGCGTGTCTCTTCGATGGCGGCGGATGACGTCTACATGGCCCACTTCGCGGTGACCGACGGCAGCGAGAAAGAACATTGGAGCTTCGAGCGATACAGCCGTGGGGATGGCAGCTTGGCAGGGGCCACCGGCATGCCAAGCTATCAGGTCTGGTTGGAAGACTGGCAAGCATATGAGATAGAGCCGGGCGTAACCCGGATCACGGCCCATGCCGAAGATGAAGTGGGTAGAACAGTCGCCATCGATTTGCGCCTGCGCGAAACAACCGATCCGATTCTGCACGGCGATCGCGGGCTCAGCCAGAAAGGGCCTGAAACGGGCAACGCCAACTACTATTACAGCCTTACCCAACTAGAGACCGACGGGACACTTTCAGCCCTTGACCGCACGATCGACGTCACAGGCATGAGTTGGATGGATCACGAATTCGGCACGAGCGCCCTGACCAATGGCGCCCGGGGCTGGGACTGGTTCAGCGTCCAAATGGAGGATGGCACGCGCTTCATGTTCGGCGAATTTCACGACGGCGCAGGCGGCAACCGTTTTGTTTACGAAGGCAGCCTCGTCTACCCGGACGGCCGTCAGGTCGTACTTGGCGATGGAGACTTCGACTTACGTGCAACCAGTGAGTGGACAAGTCCAGATACCGGCATTACCTATCCCTCCGGTTGGGAAGCGCATTTTCCTCAGGAAGAGATCCTTCTCACGATTACGCCGTTGATTCTCGACCAGGAGATGGACATCAGCTTTGTCTATTACGAAGGGGCGACCGAGGTAACAGGGACGATTGCCGGAAAGGAGCTGAATGGGCGGGGCTACGTGGAACTAACCGGCTATGGGGACCAGGAGTTGGCGGAATATCAGCGCTAGCGGATGGTGTTGAGAGAAGAGATGGGTTCGGAATACCGAAAAATTCAGGCTTGCATGAGCGCTTCGATGGCTGCGGCCAGGACAATGCGCTCGCTCTCGTAGGTCAGGAGACGGCCGGCGTCCTCCAGCGTAAACCAGGCCACCCCGTCTACCTCGTGGCTGGCGTCGCTGAGCCGGCCGCCCTCCACCCGCAGTAGATAGAAGTCGACCATTTTGTGGACGCGTTCGGGCGGATCTTTGCGATAGGTGTCCCAATACCAGAAATCGATGGTGCGCAGAAAGGCCACGGGTTTCGTCAGCAGGCCGGTCTCTTCCTCGACTTCCCGGATGGCTGTCTCAACCGAACTCTCACCCGGTTCCCGTGAGCCCTTGGGGAGCTGCCAGCGGGTGCCGCCCCGTGTAGAAATCAGCGCCACCTCGACTCTGCCGTCTCGTTCAGCGCGCCGAAACGCTACCCCGCCCGAGGAATGGGCCAGACGAGAGACAACCGGCTCCCGATCGGGGTGCGCGTTTGCGGCCGCTTGGGATGCGGACGCGACTTCCTGGGCTCCCCTGCCGGCATTGGGTTCGGGCCTGGGATCGGTCATCAAAGCTTCTCCTGCCAGTGGCGATTCTG
>CAYZLP010000953.1:0-2446 GCA_964478635.1 uncultured Caldilineaceae bacterium | reverse complement strand
TCAGGCCGTGCTCGGCCAGCACGCCCGTACAGCGGGCCATGAGCCCCGGCCGATCTTTGCCGGTAATATTGATGAGGTAGATTTCGTTCATTGCCTTCCGTCTTCTGTGCCCGTGAGCCGTGTGCCGTCCCTGCCAAGGCGTCTTCAGTCATCGACTGCCGCACTGCTGCCGGCTATTGACTGAATCGTAGCGCGCACGGCAATTCATGCGCCTGCGCAAGATTACGCTTCGCAAAAAAGTGATCTGCGCCCGAGTGACAGTCACCGACGCAAACGAATCTGGTCGACCCGAAATCGTTCTGCCGGTGACTGTCACTCGGTCATGGACCTTAGCGCCTGGCAAAGCACGCGACGGGCCAGACGCTCAGGGCAACGGCCAGCGGCAGGAACGGTTTGCCGTCTTCCACGGTCGGCTCGATGATTTCGCCCGTCAGCAGGTTTTCCAATTTGTGACCGGCCCAAGCTGCCGGCAGGGGCAGCCGGGTCTCTTCCCATAGATCGCCCATGGGCGGCAGCTGCTGCCCATGGGCCAGGATTACGGGAAAGCGGGGTGCGATCGTCAACACGGCTGCGGTTTCGTTCTGACGGGCAAAGGCGCACACGTGCTCGGCCAGATTACCCTCCGCCGGGAGAGCGAGATAGCGGCCCTGGCGGAAGAGCGTCTCCTGTCGGCGGCGACAATCGAGTATCCGATAGGTCAGGTAGAGCTTGATCCGGCCCGATGGGGCATCCTCCAGCAGGGCCCGGGCCAGCGCCAGGCGGTCGGCTTGTTCCTGCTCCTGGATTTCGGTTAGGAGCGCATAGCGGTGTTCAAAGTCCACGGGCCTGCGGTTGTCGGGGTCGACCAGGCTGAAATCCCAGAGTTCGGTTCCTTGATAGATGTCGGGGACGCCGGGCGATGTCAGTTTCAGCAAGACCTGGGCCAGGGAATTGAAGCGGCCAAAGTAGGCGATGCGCTCGTGGAATTCGTCAAACGAAGCGCGGAAATCTTCGTCGTGCCAAATGGTCGTCACGAAGTCGGCGATTGCCTGGGCATAGGCGTCATTCGGATTGATCCAGTTGCTGTGGACCTTGGCTTCGTTGATGGCCTTGTGCATATAGGCGATGATGCGGGCCAGGAATGATTCGTCGTCATCCCGGAGCGGATCGTAGGCGCCCAGAAGCGTTTGATAGAGCAGGTACTCATCATTGGGCGCCGGGGCAAGTTTCTGGCCAATCTCACTCTTGGCGTCGCTGTTAATGACCGACCACTCATCAATCCGGGTACGCCACTCGCCCTGCATTTCGGAGAGTACGTTGATCCGCGCCCGGACGTCCTCACTCCGCTTGGTGTCGTGGGTCGACGTGGAGAGCATGGTGTTGGGAAAGGCATGCTCCGCATTGTGGGTGTGGAAGGCGTCGACCGAGGTGCCGAAGTGCTCGGGATGGCCGCCGACCTCGTTGAGCGAGACCAGCCGGTTGTAGATGTAAAAGGCCGTGTCTTCCACGCTCTTGGCCATGACCGGTCCCGTGATCTGCTGGAACTTCATGACGAAGGCGCGCAGCTCCACTTGGCTCTCCGGCGTGAAGTCATCCAGGTTGCGCATCAGCAGCGTCTCCTGGAGGAAATCGAACAGTCCGCTCGGCACCAGGGGATTGCGCTGCTTGGCCAGGGCGATGGCTTCCTCGATGTAAACCCGATCGCGATCGCTCACGTCGTCGGGTCCCGTGATGTAGGTGCGGTAGATTTCCAGCGCGGCGATAAATTCGCTCAGGCCGAAGGCAAGGCTGTTCTGGGTGAAGCCCCGGTAGCGCCGGTTCTTCTCCACGATTTGGTCCAGCTCGGCGCTACGCGCTTCGATCTCGCTGGTGAGGGATTGGGTCATGACCAGCCGCTTGGTCCGAGTCGTCAGATCGTGGAATGCAACCGTTTCGCCCGTAAAGGCCGCATACAGATCGTTGAAGGCGCGCTCGTGGTCGGCATAGACGAAGAGATTGTTGAGCACCGACATGAAGTCATAGCCCGTGGTGCCGTGGACGGCCCAGGTGGCGGGAAGCGGCTCCGAAGCGGAGAGAATCTTCTCGACGAGGACGTAGGAAGGCCAGGGCGTCTGGGTTGGATGGGCCGTATGCAGGGCGTCCAACCGCGCGTTCACCAGCGCGGCGTAGTCGATGCCCTCCGCTTCTCCCAGGCGCAGGCGCAGGGCCGTCTCCAAGTATGCGCTCTGCAGCCGGCGGAAGTATGCGGTCGGATCCCACAGGCCATCCGGGTGATCGATGCGCAGGCCGCTGACCTTGCCCTCGGCCATCAGCCGCAGGGTCAGACGATGCATATCGTCAAAGACCCGGGGATTCTCCACCCGCACCGCGGCCATGTCGTTGATGTCGAAGAAGCGCCGGTAGTTGATCTCATCGGTGGCCACCCGCCAGTAGGCCAGCCGGTACGGCTGCTCCGACAGGAGCGCGT
>CAYZLP010000952.1:0-2448 GCA_964478635.1 uncultured Caldilineaceae bacterium | reverse complement strand
GATTTTGGCCACACCTTCCAGCCCGTAGGCTGCCAGACGATCGATATCCCGCGCCAACGCTGCCGCCAGGACCGGGTCTGCGCGCCATCCCGGATGGTTCACCACTCTCTCGTCCAGCTGATCGAGGGCAAAGGTTAGTTGGGTGTAAATCGGTTGCTCGACCCAGAGCGTTCCGTCATTGTCAAAGACCGCAATGCGGTCCATGGGCGGCACGTAGCTTGGGCTGCCCTCCAGGGTGGTGGTGCGTGCGAAGTGTAGAATTTTCGCCTTTGCCTCACCGTCATTCCAGAAGGAAAGCGGATCGAATGCCATGGCAGCCAGTCTCCTCGTTATCGTTTGCGATAGTTGAAATAAGCCTCAGTCGAAACCGATGGGTCAGGCCACCATGATCGTCGTCTGGGCAGGCAAGTTTGATCAGTCTAGATTCGTGGCGCCGGCCACCTGAGCCATAGCCGCGTTCCACGATGGCCGGGCATTGCCAGCGGTGCGCTGTGCCTCTGCCTGTCGGATCCACCCATCAAGGTCGCTTCGACTTGGCAAGCGCCAGGCAATCCGGGTATCCTCCGCGGCGTGCATGCGCGCATACAGCGTCTCGGTGGAGCTCGCGGCCAGGTCCGCCACACTCCGAACATTCAGATGCTCGAGCAGGTCCACGTAGACGGTCCCGACACCGCGGATGAGCATCAACTCGGCTTGGTTGCCCAAACGCCAGAGCGTTTGCAGATCGATGCCGGTCCGCTCGGCAGCCGACCGGCACTGCTCCAAGCTCGACGTTGCCTCAATCAGTGATGAAGGGCGGTGCAGCCCGGCCTGCCGCAGACGATTGGCTACTTCGTCCGTTACCGAACGCAAAAGCGTGATGTCCGCGCTCATAATGAAACCATATCGGACGGCGCCGCCGAGCCCAATTCCAGACATTCGACCTGAAGTAGCGGCAGGCCACGCAGGTAAATGTACTGAAGTACGCCCGCCAGTGTGCTCTGATCCATCATATGGGCCGTCAACGTGGTTACGGTTGAGGGTCCTGCCAGGCGCGAGGCACGAATGATGACGTTGTCCAGGAAGTCAGACCAACTTGAATCGACGCGTCCCTGCACACTAATCCGGTAGAGTGCCGGGGAATCAACGGAGAGTCTCTGATCGTGTGGCGCATACAGGCTTGACGGCTTGTTGTCCTCCAGGCTAACCATATTCCCCTCCTTGATGCCATCCAAACCAGCAACGCTCCGTGTGGCCGGTACACCAGTACGGCGCCGTCAGTCCCACTCTTTACAGAGGTTGCTGTCGTGACACAGAGCCAACTCTTTGCGGTCTTAGGCCTTCAGGCGCGCCTGCGCTACCTCATCAAGGGTCTTCTGTGCGCTGCGCACGCGAAATGCCCCAAAAATCGCGGTGATTCCACCAATAATGGCGAAGAAGCCCATCACCCAAGGCAGCGTTGCCGCCGCCAGCGCGGTGTTGAAGAGCAGCAGGATACCAAGCGCGATGCTGATCGCGCCCAGAATGCCCGTGCCCCAGCCGGCGCCCTGGAAGGCGCGGATGAGGGAAGAGATGCCCATGAAAATGCCGATGAAGGCCAGCATCCAGACCGTTACGCTGCCGATCACGACGGAGCTGCCCAAGGGGTGCTGAATCACGATCCAGCCGGCGGCAATCCCCAGAAGGCCGGCGATGATCTTCCAGCCCCACATGGAGCGGTCCCAGATCAGCGATACGAGGTCCATGACGCCCCGCACCAGCCAGAAGATGCCCATTACCCAGATGATCGAGACAAAAGATCGGAAGGGGCTGAACAGCAGAAACCCGCCAATGATAATCAATAGGATTCCTTCAATCAGCACCAGCCACCAAGGCGGCAACTTCACTTGCGCCCAAATGGCGTTTTCAGCGCTGAAGCTTTCTGTGGTCATCGTACAATCCTTTTATTTGGGTTAATTTCTGTCATTCTGCCCGCGTAACGGCGGCAATGCCGCGGTTACGCGGACAGAATGACCACTGCAGAATTCCGGCAACAGAAGCTAGCTGCCGAACAGCTTGTTAAATCCACGCTTGAGGTCATCGGAGATGCCCGGCACATCATCCAGGATGTAGTCCAGGTTGCCAACGCCTTTCAGAGCATCCGCGTTCTGATCGATGAGATTCATCATCCCGTCGACATCCAGATTTTGCTCTTTGGCCATACTATTCAATTGACTCATTACCGCCGGCGCCATGACGCCCATTAGCTTGGCCGTCGCCTGGGGATCGAGGCCGGTCTTGCGGGCCAGATTGTCGATGACCTGTTCGGTTGAATTGCTGCCGGTCAGGCTATTCAACATGTCGGCGCTCTTGGCCGGATCGGCCTCCTGAACGAAGGCATCCATGCTTCGATCGCCCACTCTCTGGCCGGCGCTCTGCATCATGGTCGCGATCTGCTCTTTGCCGCCCGGTGAGGCGGCCATGCGCTTC
>CAYZLP010000951.1:0-2450 GCA_964478635.1 uncultured Caldilineaceae bacterium | reverse complement strand
GCTATATCCTGGTTGGTTACCTGCGCACCGACATTCGCAGCACCGAGGCCGGCGTGAAGTACTTCCTGTACGGCTCGGTCGCATCCGCCATCATGCTCTATGGCATGAGCCTGCTTTATGGCGCCAGCGGATCGCTGAACCTGCATGAGATTGCCGCTGCCTTCGCCGAAGCGCCGGATCTGGCCCTGGTCGTCGTGCCCGCCACGTTGATGATGCTGGTCGGTTTGGGCTTCAAGGCCAGCCTCGCGCCCTTCTTCCAGTGGGCGCCGGATACCTACGACGGCGCACCGACGCCCATCACGGCCTATCTCTCGACGGCTTCCAAAGCGGTCGGCTTCGCGGTCATGGCCCGGGTGCTGATCGTCGGCCTGGGTGGATTCCAGACGAGTTGGGTGCCCATCTTGGCCGGCCTGAGCGTGCTGACCATGTTCGCGGGCAACCTCATGGCCCTGCGCCAGGAGGATGTCAAGCGCATGCTGGCCTACAGCTCCGTCGCCCAAGCCGGGTATATCCTGCTCGGTCTGGTTTCTGTGGTGGACGGCAGCCAGGGCGATCTGACGGCGTTGACCAACAATGGGCTCAACGGCGTGCTGATCTATCTCTTCGCCTATCTCTTCACCAACATCGGCGCCTTCATGATCGTCATGCTGGTGGAAGAAGCCACGGGCAGCACCGATATCTCGTCCTTCGACGGCTTGGCCCAGCGCGCGCCGGGGCTGGCCTGGGGCATGTTTATCTTCATGCTGAGCCTGACGGGCATTCCGCTGACCGGCGGCTTCATGGGCAAGTTCTACGTCTTCGGCGCCACGGTCCAGCATCAGTATTATGCCCTGGCCGTCATCGCCATGATCAACGCCGGCATTGCCGCCTTCTACTATCTGAACGTGGTGCGCGCCATGTTCTTCACCGAGGCCGAGCAGGACGCCGAGGGCAAGGCGATTCCGCTGTCGACCGCCCCTGTGGCGCCGGCCGCCCAGGTGATTGTCCTCCTCTGTGTCGTCGTGACGCTCTGGCTGGGCATCTATCCGCTGAGCCTGATCAACTGGGCCAACGATGCCTCCCAGTATCTCTTGACCATTGTCCGGTAGCGCACACGGCGCACCACCGAGAGCGCCGCTCGACGCGGCTCAGGCAACAACCGCAACGTCAAGGGGACCTATCTACTTCCCCTTGACGTTTTCTTTTGCATCGCGCTTCGACTATAATCGAAATGGCAGATAGAGCCGTACACTTCACCGAGATGGCAGATTCATGACAGCCCGGCGCGCTTTGAGACGAAAAACGCTGCAATTCATCCTGGCGGGTTCTCTGATCCTTGCTTTCTCCGTATCGCTTGCCCTTCCCCGGGAGACCGCCGCCCAAAACAGCGTGCCGACCCGCAATACGCCCATCAGCCTGGCCGTGCGCCCGGGCGAGCCCGATTGGGTACTCGTGGGAACGCTCAACGCGCCCGATCCCGAGAATATCTACCGGAGCGAAGACGGCGCCGTCAGTTGGCTGCCCGCCAGCGACGGGACCACCCCCAACATCAGCGTGGCCGGTCTGGCCTTCGATCCGGCCGATGAAGACTTCGTCATGGCAGGCGACGGCGCGTTCGGGTTCCTCTATCGCAGCGACGACGGGGGCGAAAACTGGGAGGAGGTGCCCGGTTTTCAGGAGCAGTTGGCGACCAATAGCGCAGTGGGCGAAGTTCACGCATTTCGGGAGGGCAGACGGACGGTCTTCTACGTGACCACCCGCTACGATGCCGTTTATCGCTCCGCGGACGGCGGCGATACCTGGGAGCACCTGGAGGCAGGGCTGGCCGGCGAGGCCCGCCGCGTGCGTGAGGTAGCCGACTATGACGATCGCCTCTACGCCGGCACGCATGACGGTCTCTATCGCCTCAACGAGGAAGAAGTCTGGGAGCCGGTGGCAAGCTTCCCCATTGCCACCATCATTTTCAGCCTGCTGGCCGAGGAAGATGCCCTCTATGCCGGCACGGCGAGCGGTCTTTTTCGCAGCGAAGATGGGGACGAGTGGGCGCGCCTTGCCGAATTTCCCAACACGATCGTCTACGATCTTGCCTCAACCGGCGGCCGGATTGTGGCGGCAACCGACCAGGGGATCATCAATGGTCGGGACACCGTGTGGGAAACCGCGCTCCTCAATGATGAGGTATATGGCGAAACCGTCTACGCGGTGGCCAATATTCCCGACGCGCCGCGCACCATCTACGCCGCCACCGACGGCATGTGGGTCGTGCGCAGTGACGATGAGGGACGCACCTTCCGCTCCCTCTCCCAGATGCCGGCCCTAGACGTGCGGGCCGCTCTGGCGACGGCGACGCCCACGCCGACCAACACGCCGACCCCCACGAACACGGCGACGCCCACCAATACGCCCACCGAGACGCCAACGCCCACGGCCACGGCAACGTCGACCAACACGCCCACGCCGACGAACACGCC
>CAYZLP010000950.1:0-2457 GCA_964478635.1 uncultured Caldilineaceae bacterium | reverse complement strand
GTGGCATAGGCCAGCACCGCCTTGAGGTCGTAATAGCGCAACGCGGTGATTGCGCCGAGCAGCATGGTCACACCGCCGATCAGGAGGAGCGTCCAGAACCAGAGAGGCGTCCCGCTCAGGGCGGGGTGCATTCTGGCCAGGAGAAAGACGCCCGCCTTGACCATGGTCGCAGAGTGGAGGTAGGCGCTGGCGGGGGTCGGCGCGGCCATCGCGCCCGGCAACCAGAAATGGAAAGGAAACTGGGCCGACTTGGTAAATGCGCCCAACAAAATGAACAGCAGCGCCACCGGATAGAGGGGGCTGTCCGTCAGCCCCGGCGTGGCTATGATGCCGCTTATACTATAGGTGCCGCTGGCCATGCCCAGCAGCAAGACGCCGACCAGCATGGCCAGCCCGCCCATGCCCGTCACGATGAAAGCGCGCCGCCCCCCTTCTTTGGCATCGGGGTACTGATACTTGAAGGCAATCAGCAGATAACTGGTGATGCTCGTTCCCTCCCAAAATACGAAGAGGGAGAGCAAGTCGTCCGACCAGACCAGGCCGAGCATACTCGTCATGAAGAGGAAGAGCAGGCCGTAAAAGCGTGCCTGGTCGGCTTCTCCTTCGAAATAGTAATGGGTATAGAGTGCAACGGCCGCACCCACGCCTGTAACGATTAGACCGAAAAAGAGGGCTAGACCGTCCAGACGTAGCGTGATTTCAAGACCGATTTGGGGCGCCCACGCATAGCTTTCCGTGATGAAACGACCGGAAGCGACAGGGCCAAGCTGAGTCAATTGCCAGAGGGTGACCAGGGCAGGAGGAAGGGCCGCCAACCACCCTGCAGCACGATAGCGATGCGGCTTGGAAAACCATAGAACCGGGCTCGCAATTGCGAGAAGCAGCAGGCAAGAAAGCAGAAGGGGCACAGGATGTCTCAGTTCGTAAGTTTCGCGGTTTGAGATTGCACGACAACCACCGCCGGGTGGTACGATGAAGCAGGCGTCATTGCTGCGGTCTTCTGATTGATTGAGCGGTGCTCGAACGCGTGGCGGCAATGCCGAAAATAGCGGAGCAGTCGGGCGGCCAATCCTGGCGCGATGTGTGACCCCTGCGTCACGGATGATATCGAAGTACAGCGAACGTTAGGATACATCAGAGATGCAATTTTCGCAAGCAAAGCAGGCCCGTCGTGACCTGGAACGACTGAGCAATCGGGCGCTGCCCTATGTCTTGTTGTTGGGTTTTTTCTATGGCTCCACACTTGTCGTTTCCCGCTTTAGCGTCGGACAGTACGATCCTCGTACCTACATCAGTATGCGACTTTCGCTAGCGGCCCTCGCTCACCTGGTCATCTATGCGCTTTCACGCCGTAAACTCCCCCGAGATGCACGCCTTTGGAAGTTGACCGCCGTCCTCGGCATTATCGGTACTGCCGTGCCCATGACTTCCATTGTCTCATCTCTCCAATACCAGAGCAGCGGCGTGACCTCCCTGCTCCTCACTCTGAATCCGGCTGTTACCGTGCTGCTTGCGCAGGTATTCCTGCCGGACGAACTGTTGACCTGGCGCAAGGGCCTGGGCGTTCTCATTGCCCTCGGCGGTGCGGCCCTTCTCTTCCTCCGCGGCGAGACGGGTCTCGCTGATTTCGCCCGGGCCGACTGGCGCGGCTACGCTTGGGTCGGTGTTGGCGTTCTCTGCGGCTCGGCCGCCGGAATATTCGCCCGGCGCTTCATGCGCGAACTCGATGCCTGGGATGTAGCCAGCGTACGCATGTTTACGGCGGCTCTGGCGCTCATGCCGGTCACTTACTTCACGGTCGGCTACGACTTGAGCAATGTGAACTGGATTGGCTACCTGGCGTTGATCTATGCTTCATTCATCGGCACCTTTGGCGGGATGTGGCTCAATTTCTACATCGTAAAAACTTTCGGCGCCACGCCAGCCTCCCAGACAGCGTATGTGATTCCCGTCGTTACGACGATGTTGGGCGCCGTCGTTCTGGATGAGAAGGTCACCGGCGGCATGCTGTTGGGGATGTCTATCATCTTTCTGGGCATCTCGCTGCTCAATTCCCAGCCTCGGCGGGCGGCAGCCGAAACCGCCGCTGCTATCTCGCCTGACGCCCACTGACCCTTTCCGTTTGGTGCAGGAATAGGGGCGAGCATTGCCCTGAAATTTTAAGGTGAAGCGACGATTTTCTCCGTCCGCGAGGCTGGGTTTTGTGATATACTAACCCCAAGCGAACGGTTTGATTTGGCGTTGCGGCTACACTGCCTCTCCTACACCGAATCTTCTACACCGAATCCATCCAACCGAATCGATCCATCGGTATCGGCTGTAACCGTCAATCCTTCCGCTTCTACTGCAGCACGCCTTGCTCGGCAAGTGCTGGAACAACACGCACACAAAATGGGAGAAACCGACTGTGGCCCTTGACGCCCGCCAGTCTCGTCGGGATGCGCATCCATCCACGCG
>CAYZLP010000949.1:0-2458 GCA_964478635.1 uncultured Caldilineaceae bacterium | reverse complement strand
CGCCCGCCGCTTTGACGCCCATGACCGGCCCCACAGACGCACGCATGAGCGCCACGTCGGCCAGCGTCGCCCCGCCCTTGTTAAAACCCGTGGAAGTCTTGACGAAATCCGCCCCTGCATCCTGGGCCAGGACGCAGGCAGAGATCTTCTCTTCGTCGCTCAGCAGACAGGTCTCGAAGATGACCTTGACGATGGCGCCCCGGGCATGGCTGGCGGCAACCACGGCCGCTATGTCATCCCGCACGGCGACCCATTCGCCAGCGCGCAGGCGGCCCACGTTCAGCACCATGTCGATCTCCTCCGCGCCCAGTTCGATGGCGTTGGCCGCTTCAAAGGCCTTGGCCGCGCTGGTCATCGCGCCCAGAGGAAAGCCCACGACCGTGCAGACCTTGGACGCGCTCTCGGCCAGCAGTTCGGCGCAGAGCGACGCCCAGGTCGGATTGACGCAGACGCTGGCAAAATGATAGGTGGCCGCCTCGTCACAGAGCTGGCGGATATCCCGCTCCGTCGCCTCGGGCTTGAGCAAGGTATGATCGATCAGTGCGGCAGCTTCGGACGCACTCAGCGGCACGGGAGCAAAGTCGCCATTCGCCGCGGCCATGGTCCCCGAGACCTCGGCCACGGTCGCCTCAATTCGTGCGTTCAATTCGGCGTAGTCGCTCATGCTCTCCTCAGCCCTTTACTGGGCGGCCTCGACCGTACTCGGCTGGCCCGGAATTAACTCGATGTGGCCCACCCTGCCCCACTCGCTGATGGGCCAGACTCTGACCCAGGCCTTTCCCACGACCAACTCTTGTTCCAATGCGCCAAAGGCCCGGCTATCCCGGGAATTCGGCCGGTTGTCGCCCATGACGAAGAGGTGGTCGTCCGGTATAACGGTGGGACCGCCGCTGATGGCGCCGCGGGTGGGCGGGTTGACGTAGGGTTCATCCAGAGGCAGGCCGTTCACATAGGCGATGCCGTCCCGAAAATCGACCGTGTCGCCCGGCAGGCCGACGATGCGCTTGATATAGTCCTCTTTGGGATTGGCCGGATTGTGAAAGACGACTACGTCGCCCCGCTGGGGCTCGCCCAAACGGTAGGCCAGCTTGTTCACCAGCACAAATTGTCCTTCAAAGAAATTGGGCTGCATTGAATGGCTCTCAATGCGATAATTCTGGATGCCTTGGCGGATGATCAGAAACATCACCAATGCCAGAACGACCGTCTCCACAATCTCGCGGAGCATCTGCAACGCTTCGTCCGAGCGGGCGTTTTGCTCAGGCGATAGGAGTTGTTGAAGCTCTTCGGCCTGTTCTCCTGCGTCCGGTGCGCTCCGGGCAACGGTCATATCGACTGGTAGCCCCAATCCATCTCGGGCCTGTTCCGGCGTTTCACTCATAGCTGGCTCAATACTTTCCTTCACCATGATCTCCGCGCAGAGCCGGTCATCTGGCTGCAGCGGACACGACATTACGCCATTATAGCATTGCGCGCGACGTGCTCCAAGGAGTGACCGGTAGCGGGTGCAGCGTAATTCTGGCGCGCAGAAATCAGATTGGAGGTCATTTTTCCCAAATGGTTATCCCAATATCCCAAGTTGTCTGCTGCGCAAGCCATACAGTCGGTTCGAGCCGGACGCTTGCCCACAACTTCAGTGCGGGGCTTCGGCGTACACTCAGTCGAACGGGCAGTCCTTGCGGGTCTTAACATGCGTCAACCGCGCGGCTTCTGCGAAATCTGTTGGGGACGGATTTGTGACAGAGACCCATCATCCGGTAAAATCACTGTTTGCATCCCGGCTCGCTATGGTGCCAAAACGTAACGCCGTGCCGGGGCTTTAGACTCATTCACGCTGTAGCGCCCGATTATACTCCGGCGGAAATAGGGCAGGTCTACCTCTGGTAGAAACCGTCGACTTCGTTCCGCCGGGAACTACTATGCCAATGGCGCTGCACAATACGCATCACAGCGATGCGCTAGGAAAGGGAATACCATCATGGCTCGTGTGAAAGTACTGTTGATCGACGACGTACCCGAATTGGGGCTGGCCGGCGAAGTCTACACCGTCGCCGGCGGTTTTGCCCGCAACTACCTTATGCCCCGGGGCATGGCCATCATCGCCACCAAGGGTGCGATGAAGCAGGCGGAAGAAATTCGCCAGGCCGGCATTCGCCGCCGGGCCCAGATGCGGGCCGGCGCGGAAGCCCAGGCCCAGGTCATCGAAGGCAAGAAGCTGCTCTTCGAGGCCAACGCCGGTGAAAACGATCGCCTCTACGGTTCGGTAACCGCCAGCGACATTGCCGAAAGGCTAGAGGAGGTCGTGGGCTTCGAGATCGATCGCCGTAAGATCCAGTTGGGCGCCGCCCTGCGCGATCTGGGCATTCATGATGTCATGATCCGCATCATGCCCGAGGTCGAAGCGAATTTCCAGGTCGCGGTAGTGCGGGAAGGCGAAACGTGGGCCGATGCCGAGGCC
>CAYZLP010000948.1:0-2461 GCA_964478635.1 uncultured Caldilineaceae bacterium | reverse complement strand
TGAGGGCCGCGATGCGCTTCTCCGTCTGGGGGTGGGTGCGGAAGAGCGAGCCGATACCGCCCAGCACCGGATTGACGATGAACAGGTGAGACGCTGCGGGCTTCACCTCGGCCGGATGTTGGCGCACGCCTGCCTCCAACTTTTCCAGGGCGCGGGCCAGGGGTAGAGGATTGCCCAGGATACGCGCGCCCTCGGCATCCGCGCTAAACTCGCGAGAGCGAGAGATGGCCATTTGGATCAGCAGCGCGGCGATGGGCGCCAGAATCAGAGTGAGCAGCCCGCCGGCCAGATCGGCCATGCCGCCGCCTTCTTCCTCGTCGCCGCCGAAGCCGCCGAAGATCATGCCCCACATCACGATATCGGCCAGCATGGCGACTGCGCCAGCGATGGTCGCGGCAATGCTGGCAATGAGCGTATCCCGGTGCTTGATATGGGCCAGTTCATGTGCGATAACGCCGGCCAGCTCCTCCCGATCGAGCATGGTCGAGAGGCTCGTCGTCACGGCCACGGCGCCCTTGCTGGGCGAGCGTCCCGTGGCAAAGGCATTGGGCATGTCGCTGTCGATAAGATAGACCCGCGGCTTCGGGATCCCTGCCCGCTGGGCAAGCTGTTCCACCATGTTGTGGAGGGCGGGCGCTTCTTCCGGCGTGACTTCCCGGGCGCGGCTCATGCGCAGGGCGAGCTTGTCCGAGTACCACCAGGCGCCCATGTTTATGGCCACGGCGAAGAGCAGGGCCATGACCATGCCGGCCCGACCGCCCACGGCCGCGCCGATGAAGAGGAACATGCCGGTCAGTCCGCCCAAGAACAGAACCGTCTTGAAGCGATTGAAAAGTGGATTCATATTTGAAGCTCCTTCTTTTTCTCTGGCTCTCTGTGTAGTGTGTTTGTTTTTGGGTCTGTTTTAGCGATAGCGGCCATGGTCGCGATGGCGGCGCCGCAAACCGAAAACGAAAAGGATGCAGTCATTTTCACAATCGACCCGGACGCGTGTATAGGTCACTGTGCAGGGCAAAATTCCTTCCACATGGCGTAAGAAATCGGGGTACATTTGCTCGGCCAACTCTTCAATGTAGTGTTGAAAGAAGGCCCGGCCCACCTCCCGGCGCATAAGCTGATGCTCGGCTGCCGCCAGGCTGTGCTCGATGCAGACGGTCAACACATTTTCACGGAGCGTAGCCACGGCCGCGGTACCCGTACGCCGCAGGGATGCGTCCAGCTCTTCCCGGCAACGCATGGCAATCGCATCCAGCTGCCCCTGGGTGATGCGGATGCCGTCGAGGGCTTGGGTTTGCTCCGTCAGGATGGGCGGACGGCTCATGCCGGATGCAGCGACGTCCCCAGCGCCAAATGTCATCGATCGTGTTTCCATCTACACAGTTCCTTTCCGTTCTGTATCTATACAGCCTGGCCAAAATGGAACGCGGATTGAACGGATCTGGCGGATGTACGCCGATCAATCTGGATGAAAATCCGCGTTGATTCGGTAAATCCGCCTAATCCGCGTTCTATCTGACACGCGGCTGAATAGTCACGCCGTTCTCTAGAAATCCGTTGGCAGTTGGAAGCCGATCTCCGCCCCCTGAGCCTGTCGAAGGGGCGCACATCTCCACCACGCTCAGGCCGCGAGGGTTTCACCGCAAAAAACCAATCAAAAAAGCCGACATGGCCCGCGGACGGGAACTCATGTCGGCCTATCCTGCAACCGGTCTTCCGCTCACGCGGGCGAAAAGACCCTTTGCCCAATCTGCCAAATCTTCATTTCTGCCAAATTATAGTGCAGAAATCCGGTTTGTCAACCGCATTTCCGGCAAACTTCATTAGAGTTTCATGAGCGTTTGCCACGGCTCGACGGAAATTTCGCTTCCAAATCTTCATCGACAACCAGCACGATAACGCGTTCGCCCGTCTTGGTACTCATATCAGTGTGGAGACTGATCAGCCGCGCGCCGGTAATTTCGTCTACCAGTGTTTCCAGGAGCGGACGGGAACTTTCAAAGAGCTGTCGGCGCATCTCCTTGACCAGATCTCGGCCTTCGCCGCTGGCCGCCAGCTTTTGCTCGGCAGGCGTCATGAGCCCCTTCAACCGGACAAGAATCATGTCGCCGATGAAGACTGTCCGTGCGTCGAGGGGACCTCGGCCCAGGTACTCTTTTTCAAATTGGATGATGGCTTTCGAAAATTCCGCTTCGACCATGCCGCGGGTCATCGTGGACGGTTGCATAATGCCTTCCGGTTGGGTTATAGCGATAGTGAATGCTATTTAACGACGGATTGCTACTCGCCATCAGTTAGCCGATACCCAATTTCAGTACTTCACGATTTGTCATTCTGAGTGACCCCATGCTGCCAAGGCAACATCAGCCCCGGCAAAGAAACTCGGCCAACGGGGTGTTTCAAGGGAGCGGATTTTTGCAGGCGTCTTTACTCTGGCGAAATGGTAGCGAGGAATCTCGTCCTA
>CAYZLP010000947.1:0-2462 GCA_964478635.1 uncultured Caldilineaceae bacterium | reverse complement strand
TGCTGGTGGGCATGCATGCCCGGGCCGGCACGCCCGACGGCGTCATGTGCCACACGATATCAACCGTGACTTGGCGCAATCTCTGGTTCAACGACGATCTGGTGGGCGAGATCGGCATCAACGCGGCCCTCTGTGGCCATTTCGGCTGCCCGGTCGCCCTAGTGACGGGCGATGTAGCTGCCTGCCTGGAAGCGCAGGAGATCCTCGACCATGGGCCGACCTATGTTGCAGTCAAGCAAGGGCTTTCCCGGTTTTCGGCCCGCCAGATTCCGCCGGTCCGCGCCCGTCGCATGATCGAAGACGGCGCGCGCCAGGCGCTGGAGAATCTGAGCGCCGCGACAACCTACGTACCCGCGCGCCCGACCACCATCACGATCGAACTGGACACCGTGGACAAGGCAGGTCAGTTCCGGGGCCGGGCCGGCGTCGAAGTGACCGAGCCCCTCAAAGTGGTCAGCCGGGCCGACGACTGGCTGGCCGCGTGGGATCAAATCTGGCCGTTTGCCGACATCTGGAGGGATTAACTATGCTTATCTTGACGCGCGCCGATGTCGAGGCTGCCTTGACCATGGACGAAACCATCGCAGCGCTGGAAGACGGCTTTCGGCAGTTGGCCCAAGGAAACGTGGAGATGCCCCAACGCGCGGCCACGCCGATTCAGCCGCACAATGGACTCCACCTCTCCATGCCGGCCTACGTCGGCGGCGACGTTGACAGCCTGACCATCAAGATCGTCACAGTCTACGGTGATAATCTAGCCAAGTTCAACTTACCCACGATTCAGGGCGTAATCCTGCTGCACGATGCCCACACCGGCGCCCCCCTGGCCCTGATGGATGCGGAACACCTCACGGCCGTGCGCACCGGAGCGGTGAGCGGTGTTGCCAGCCGCCACCTGGCCCGAGAAGATGCATCGATTCTCACGGTCTTTGGCGCAGGCGCCCAGGCCTTTGCCCAGGTCGAAGCGGTGTGCGCGGTGCGGCCTATCGAGCAGGTCTTCGTCATCACGCGCACGGGCGAAAAGGACGCTTCTTTCTGCATCCGTCTGGAGACCAGGCTCGACGTCCGGGCAACGCCCTGCGATGACGTACGCATGGGCGTCGAATCGGCCGACATCATCTGTACGGCCACCAACGCCACCGAACCGATCTTCAACGGCAACTGGGTCCAGGAGGGCACGCACGTCAACGCCGTAGGCGCCTATACCAGGACCATGCGCGAGCTCGACACCCAACTCATCTCCGCGGCCCGGGTTTTTGTGGACCATCACACGGCAGCCCAGGCCGAAGCGGGCGATATCATGATCCCCGTCGCCCTGGGTGAACTGCGCTACGACCACATCGTCGGCGATCTCGGCGAGTTGCTGACCGGTGCGGTTGCGGGCCGTCGCCATGTCAGCGACATCACGGTCTTCAAATCGGTCGGACTTGCGATGCAGGATGCCGTCACTGCGCCACGCGTCCTTGCCAATGCTCGGGCCGCCGGCCTCGGCCAGACGATCATCCTCTAACACACATTTTGTGTATATATCAATTTGCGAATCCCGATAAAACACAAACACAGGGGTTGATCCCCGTGTATTTGTGTGATAATGTCTTATGGCAAGCTCCCTGCTGCTGTTGCGCATTGAGGCGTTCGTTTTTCTGCAATTCACTACCGGACACTTTTAATCGAGTAGGTATTCTCTAGGTAGAACGAGTTCAAAATGGATCTCTAGCGCCTGATTCAGGCAGTATTCTAGGTGGTCAAGGCCAAGTTGGAAGAGGCTCAAGTCACAGCGATCAGAGCGGTGAATGGTTGCGACAAGGCCAGTTGCCAAGGTCAACGTGCCGAGATAGATCATCCAGATGTAGGCAAGACAAGCGGCAATCAGAATGCGTGTCAGTCTGGCCGGGTCAGATACATGGCACTTGTGAATGTGAAAGCCACGACTCTTCTGGTCTGAAAAGAAGGTTTCGATCCGCATTCGACGCTGGTACCAGTAACAGATTTCGTCGGCCAACATCATGTTGGAGACGAGAAAGATGGGCGCCCGATAGGCCTTGTCCCACCAGATGACGACTGTGACAGGGCCGTATTCGGCCGTTGTGAAGGCGACGTTTTCCAGCGCCTGACACAGGTCAGGGATAGCGCAGTCATCGAGTTGAATCCATTCGTCTTCACACCGGACCCAGGTATCCTTGGCCGTACGACAAACGTACTGCCACTGCTGCTGAGCAAGAAAGCTCTGGAGTTCGATGCTGTCGAATTCACCGTCACCGAGTAGGATCACCGTTTGCTCGTCGGCGGTGAGTGCTTGAAACTGCCGCAGTAGCGCAATATGTTCCTCGGCGCTCATGTGGCCTTTGGGTCTTTGGACAACCGTCCAGACCAATGGGATTGCACGTTTCTGATAGATCAGATTGACCATCAGGACCATGCATCCTCGTCCGATTTCGCTGCCGTCTACGCTTATCACCAAA
>CAYZLP010000946.1:0-2464 GCA_964478635.1 uncultured Caldilineaceae bacterium | reverse complement strand
TGGGCAGATCGGGGAGATGGAAGGTCGGATCTTCCAGATCCACCTCGCACATTTCTGCAATGGTGAGCGTATGCTCGAAGGCGCTGGCCGGCAGGTCCATGAGGGGCCGGAAGGTCTCTTCCATCTGGGCCCGGCTCTTGAGGAAGTAGCTCTGATCGCTGAGGCGCATGCGCTTCTCTTCATGCACCCGGGCGCCCGTCTGTACGCAGAGCAGTACGTCGTGGGGGCTGCCGTCGTTTTCGCCCACATAGTGGACGTCGTTTGTCGCCACCAATTGCAGGTTGAATTTGTCGGCCCAGGGCACGAGTACCTTGTTGACTTCGACCAATTCGGGGATGCTGTGTTCCTGGAGTTCGATGAAGAAATTCTCGCGCCCGAAGACCTCCACATACCAGCCCAGTCGATCATAGGCCTCGGTCTCTCGCCCCTGCATGATCAGCTGGGGCACTTCGGCGCCCAGGCAGCCCGTGCTGCAGATAATCCCCTCGGCATGTTGGGCCAGGAAGTCGTGATCGACCCGGGGTTTGTAATAGTAGCCGTCGATGGAGGCCCGGGAGGCGATTTTCAGCAAATTCCGATAGCCGGTCATGTTTTTGGCCAGCAGCAGGAGATGATAGTTCTCCCGGTCCGTCTGTGGGTCGCGTCCGCCCATGGGGCGACCCCACATCGTCTGGTAGGCCTCGATGCCGATGATGGGCTTGACTTCGGCCGCGCGGCAGGCCCGGAAGAATTCGATGGCCCCGTGCATGACGCCGTGGTCGGTCAGGGCCAGGGCCGGCTGGCCCAGCCGCTTGGCCTCGGCCACCAGTTTCTTGACGCGGCCCAGGCCGTCGAGCATAGAGTATTCGGAGTGGACGTGCAGGTGAACGAAGTCGTTAGCCATAGGATATCGTTATCCATTGGATGGATGTAGGTTGGAACGGTGCAACTGAGTCGGGTGCGTGCGTGACGGTCAAGCGGAACCGGTAACAGATTCAGAAACGGACGGACGAAACGGGGTACGCGTCGGTCAGGTGGGTTAACATAACACAGAACCTATGTTCGATTCACAGCAAACTTGATTATACCAAAGCGACTAAGGTTCGCCAACCGTCGCCGAGCCTTTTGCCCCGTTTCAGCGGTTGCGCACACTTTGCGCAAAAAACTATCCAATCTGCGCACAATTTGCGCAAAGCGGTCGCCAGCGCATACAATGAGGCCCGCTTTTCAGCCCTCAGACCGTGTGCTGCACGGTCCGCTACCACAGGAGAAAACTTGCTGTGAATCAGATCAACGTTGCCATCGTTGGCATGGGGAACTGCGCCAGCTCCCTGATCCAGGGCATTCATTACTACAACGGGCGCAGCGCGGAAGAGGCCATTGGCCTCATGCACTGGAGCATCGGCGGCTATACGCCCGGCGACATTCGCATTGTTGCTGCGTTCGACATCGACGAACGCAAGGTCGGCAAGGATGTGAGCGAGGCCATCTTTGCCGCCCCCAACTGCACGACCGTTTTCTGCGAAGATGTCCCCCACTACGGCATCGCTGTGCACATGGGGCGCATTTTGGATGGCTACTCTGCCCACATGGCCGACTATCCCGCCGGGCAAACCTTTATCCCGAGCAACGCACCCCAGCCCACCAAAGCGCAGGTGGTCGACGTCCTCAAGGCCGCGGCTGTCGACGTCCTTATGAACTATCTGCCCGTGGGCTCCGAAGAGGCTACCCGTTTTTACGCCGAGTGCGCACTGGAGGCCGGCGTTGCCTTTGTGAACAATATCCCCGTCTTCATCGCCAGCGATCCCGCATGGGCCCGTCGTTTTGAGGCGCGCAACATCCCCATCATTGGCGATGACATCAAGGCCCAGCTCGGCGCCACCATCACCCACCGGACCCTGGTCGATCTGTTCCACAAGCGCGGCGTCAAGCTGGAGCGCACCTATCAGCTCAACACCGGCGGCAACACCGACTTTCTGAATATGCTGAACCGTAGTCGCCTTTCCTCTAAGAAAACGTCCAAGACCGAGGCCGTCCAGGCCGTGACGGCCGAGCGGCTGGATGACGTGAATATTCACGTCGGCCCCAGCGACTATGTTCCCTGGCAAGACGACAACAAGGTCTGCTTCATTCGCATGGAGGGCAAGCTCTTTGGTGACGTCCCCATGAACATTGAGCTGCGCCTTTCGGTCGAGGATTCACCCAATTCGGCCGGTGTGGCCATCGACTCCATTCGCTGCGCCAAACTGGCCCTGGACCGGGGCGAGGGCGGCGTGCTTCATGCGCCGTCGGCCTACTTCTGCAAGCATCCGGCCGTCCAGTATACGGACGACGAGGCCTACCGGATGACGGAGGACTTCATTGCGGGAGAACTGGCGGCAACGCTGGATGAGGTGGTCGTGGTGAGCGCAGACTGACCGGCGCTTTTGTTTTTCGCACAATGAGATGACTGTTTTGCAGGGGCAGGGCATGTCGACAAGCCCTG
>CAYZLP010000945.1:0-2466 GCA_964478635.1 uncultured Caldilineaceae bacterium | reverse complement strand
TGCCAGCGCCAAGCCGAGCAACCCGCGGCGCAAAACGTTTGTCCCGTATTGATATTTTTTCTGAATGGCCTTGCTGGATAGTCTCATGCGAGCACAGAAGCAGGATGGACGCGTTATTTCGCATTGATGCATAAGCCGCTGGACCAGGGGCGACATTTGCGATAAAAGGATTGTAGCGCAGCCGGAGAGAGATGCAAAAGCGATCTGCATCATTGTACAGGCTGCGCGGCTTTTTCTATAATGCAAGCCAATGGCAGGCAAGCGCATAGATACTTCAGAGATTAGTACAGAGATCAGTGGTGTCAGCCCACCCTCCGGCTCCGGATCGGCTTCCGGCCTTGGCGCGCCGGCGTGGTTGGCCGTGATCGGTGGCGCCACGCTTTTGGTCGCGCTCGGGCTGCTCCTGTTGCTTAACGTCAGCGGACTCCTCGGGCGCCTGCCCGACCTGCCGCCGGTTGCCGATTGGCTGGCGGGAGGATTGCTTTTGGGCCTGGGCTTGGGGGGAGTCTGGCAAGCGCTTCGTCGCCTCCGCCGCACTGCCGAACAAGCCCCGGATCAGCCCACAGGTCAGCCGACAGCGCAACCCGCGCCTCGCCCGGACACAGGGCTCGCCCCATCCCCGGCAGTTGCGGACACGGAGAGGAGCGGCGTCGCTTCCCCGCCCGCGCTGCCGGCCTCTACCGGCGCCGGACCGAAAATCGTGGTCATCGGCGGCGGAACCGGCATGCCCCAACTCCTGCGCGGTCTGCGCACCTACACGGATCATATTACCGCTGTGGTGACCGTGGCCGACGACGGCGGCAGCAGCGGACGGCTACGGCGGCAAATGGGCATGCTGCCGCCGGGCGATTTCCGAAACAACATTGCCGCGCTCAGCGAAGCGGAAGAGCTCATGACGCGGCTGTTCCAGTATCGCTTCGGCGGGAATGATGCCGAAGAGGCCGGCGAACTGGCCGGTCATAGCTTCGGCAATCTCTTCATCACGACCATGGCGGCCGTGAGCGGCAGTTTCGAGGCCGGCATCGCAGAGAGCAGCCGCGTGCTGGCCGTCCGGGGGCGCGTCCTGCCCAGTACGCTGGAGTACGTGACGCTCTGTGCCGAGATCGCGCGCCCGCTGGACGACGGCGGTGAGGAATGGATCGTGGTTGAGGGCGAGAGCAACATCCCCAAAGCCGGGGGGCGCATCCTCCGCGTCTTTCTCAAGCCGGACAACCCCCGTGCCTATCCAGCCGTCATTCAGGCGATCCTGCAGGCCGATCTGATTGTGGCCGGACCGGGCAGCTTCTTCACCAGCGTCATGCCGAACCTGCTGGTGCCCGCGGTGCGGGATGCGATCTGCGCGGCCGCGGCGCCCAGCATCTATGTCTGCAATGTGGCGACCCAGCCGGGCGAGACCGACGGCTTTTCGGTTTCCGACCACATGCGCCACCTGCGACTGCACGCCGGCGATGCCTTTACCACAGTGCTGGCCAATCGCGTCCCTGAAAATGTCGCGGCGCCCTACCCCGGTGGCCACTGGGTTGCGCTGCCCCGGTCGGGCGAGACCGTTGACTATCGCCTCTTCACAGGTGATCTCGTCGATCGCCATTTGCCCTCTCATCATGACTCGGCCAAAGTCGCGGCCAGACTCATGGAGATTCATGCGACTTTGAGGGATTCTGAAAACTCGTTTACCCGTCGTTAATACACTTTTTTTTGGGTGTGTGTTACAATTCTCTACGTGTATTCTCGCGCGATGCGCGATGAGGTTACACGCGCTTTGAACCTGCATGTTCGTGGTTCGCCACGACATCTAACCTGGCCTCGCAGGCAAGTTTTTGAAGTCAGTTTTTTGCAGTCAATTTTTCGTGGTGCGTACATTGCGACCATACGAAAAATCCATTTGAAACCCAAAGAGTGAATAGGAGAATTTCATGGCTACAAAAGTTGCGATTAATGGTTTTGGCCGTATCGGTCGCCTGGTCTTTCGCGTGATGGCGGAACAGCCCGAGCGCTTCGACATCCTCTGCGTCAACGACCTGGCCGATCCCAAGACCCTGGCCTACCTGCTGAAGTATGATTCGACTCAGGGTCGCTTCCCCGGTACGGTGGAAGCCGGTGACGCCAGCCTGATCGTCGATGGCAAAACCATCAAGGTCACCTCCGAACGCAACCCGGAGGATCTGCCGTGGGCCGAAATGGACATCGATGTCGTCATCGAATCGACGGGCATCTTCACCAACAACGCAACGGCCGAAAAGCCCGGCTACGACAGTCATCTGAAGGCCGGCGCCAAGCGGGTCATCATCTCCGCCCCGGCCAAGGGCAATGCCGAAACCGTGGTGCTCGGCGTCAACGACCATGTGTTGGATTCCAGCGACCTCTGCATCTCCAACGCCTCCTGCACCACCAATAGCTTGGCGCCCGTCGTTAAGGTGCTGCACGAGAAATTCGGCGTCGTCAAGGGCCTGATGGTCACCGTTCACG
>CAYZLP010000944.1:0-2466 GCA_964478635.1 uncultured Caldilineaceae bacterium | reverse complement strand
GGGGCGTCAGGTGAGGGGTGGCCTGATGCTGGTCAGGCAAATGTGCCTGTGCACTGCGCAGGCTTGTCAGGAGTTGCGTGACGAAGGGCGTGCCCTCTGCCATCGCTATCTCGGCCAGAAGCGGCTCAAGCTGCGGGCCGGCTTCAATGATCGGGCGGATCAAACCCCGCGGCTCGGCCAGGGTGATCGCCTCACGCAGCGTTTCCAGGGCGGCCTGGTTGTCGCCCAAAGCCCCCAGCGTGGCTGCCTTCAGCGAGAGCAACTCAACCTGCCGTCGCGGCTGCCGCAGGTGCTCCAGTTGGGCCAGTAGTCTGTCCAACTCGGTCAATACGTGCTTCAGACCGGAGACTGCCGGCTCGTCGGCTAGTTGCACATGAATATTGGTGATTGCGGGCACAATGAACCACCCAAGAGCTAAGCCTTCATCCGTTGCCGTATCACTGCTCCATTGTCGCGCCATGGAGATGTCGCCGTTCAGCAGGGCAAATCGCGCCTGGAGAGAGCGATATCCCTGACTGAGAAGCGGATTCGCCAGCTCACGATGGAAGTCGCGCAAGATAGCCAGGACGCCGCGTGCTTCATCTGTCTGCCCCAGCGCTTGATAGGTCAGGGCCATCCCGACCAGGCTCTGGTTGCCGGCTAGTATGTTGTTATAGCGGAGCTGGATCCCTTCCGAAAAGTACCCGAGGGCCTTTGACAGATCGTTGGCATGATAAGCTACTACTGCCAGAGACAGGTAAGCCCAGGCCTTCATGAGCGGAGCGTTCACCTGGTCGGCCTTTTGGAGCAGAGTCTGAGCCGCCTCTTCGCTCTGCACCAGGAATCCCTCCGCGAGATAGAGCGTCGTCAGAGCGAAGAATGGGGACAGGGCATTGGCCGAATCGACCAGATCCGGGGGAATTCTGGCCAGCGACTCGTTGATTATCGCTTCGGCTGCGTCAATCTCACCCAGCCATTGTAACGCGACGCTCAAAACATGGATGATCGAGTAGTAGGTTGCTGGATAATTGTCTGGCAGGGTTGCCAGCGCTCTTTCAGCGGCAGCGCGCGCCTTCTCCGGCTCCATCTCGGTCACCCAATGGTAGGCCAATACCCAGGCCAGGAGTGCGGCGGCGATGGCGTCTTGCTCTGAATCGGATTCTTCACTCGCCAGTAACGCTTCGGCCTTCTGAAGGAACGGCAATACGGCGTCCCACTTGATGCGGTAAGTCAGGACATAGGCCTTGGCCACCAGCAGGAGCGGTTGCTGGTCGATGACCTCGCCGGACAGCTGGTTTAGCCACTGCTCGAGCGTGGGCCACCCTTCGCCATTCAAGTAGGTGACGACCCGCGCGCTGACGATACGTGCCGCCATCTGCTGGTCGCCGGAGGCCAGGGCATGCCTCAGCGCTTCATCGACCATATTGTGCTGGGCGTACCATTGGCTGGCCCGTCTATGCAGTGTCGCAACCTCCTCCGGCGTATTGGTTTCGTGCAAAAGCTTCTGCAATGCCTGGCGAAATAGCGCGTGATAAACAAACCACTCGCCTCTGCTATCCAGGGCATTGAGGAAGAGCCCGGCACGCTCAATCTCGACCAGCGTAGTAGGCATGGCCGCGCCCGGACCGACCACTGCCCGGGCCAGGGGTGGGGATAGCCGGTCGAGGATGGCCGTCTTCGCCAGGAACTCGCGGACCTCCGGCGACTGCTGGTCCAAAACCTGCTCAAAGAGGTAGTCGATCACGTAGCGATTGTTATCGGCCATCATGGTTTCCACCGTGGCCACCGGGTCGGCCGTCGAATGAAGCGTCATCGATGCCAGATGTAGCCCGGTTACCCAGCCCTCAGACCGTTCCATCAGTTTGGCCGAATCTTGTTCATCCAGAGAGCGGGGCATCTGACCGACCAATGCCTCTGTCTCCGCCGGCGTGAAGCGCAAATCCCGGCTGCCCAGCTCCGCGAGCATCCCTGTCGCTCGTAGCCGGCCCAGCTCGAGAGGCGGTTCGGCTCGCGACAGGATGACGAGATGCAATTGGGTGGATGGCCGCCGCAGGATGGTGTCCAACAGGTGGTGGACGGCGGGCCGGGTAATGGCATGGTAATCATCGAGGACGAGCGCAAAGCGCTGAGGGAGGTCGTCGATTTCGTTGACCAGGATGGTTGGCAGCAAGTCACCTTCGCTCAGCTGGGGCCGTTCGGCCAGAGCCAGGACGGTGGGGCACGCCTCAGAGAAGATGGTGCGTACGGCCGAAACGAAGTAGCTGAGAAAGAAGGCCAGCTCATTGTCCCCTTCATCGAGTGACAGCCAGGCCACCGGTAGCGGTGCCTGCTCGGCCCAGTCGGCCACAAGCGTCGTCTTGCCATAGCCGGCCGGGGCACTCACCAAGGTGACATCACCGCTCAGGCCGCTGTTAAGTTGAGCCAGTAGACGAGGGCGTCGGGTGAGGGAGGGTCTTAATCTGGGCGGCGTGAGCTTGGTACGAAGAA
>CAYZLP010000943.1:0-2474 GCA_964478635.1 uncultured Caldilineaceae bacterium | reverse complement strand
CATCCATGGCTTTGGCCCGCTGCAGCAGTTCCATGCTGCGCATGTACTTGGCCTGGGGCCGCACCGTGCGGTAGAGGCGCGGCACCGTCTCGGTATTGTGGTTGAGGATCTCGGGCTTGGCGTCCATGACGATCTGTAGGGCCGCCCAATCGCCTTTGAAGTCGGGGATGAGCACCTCAATCGTGCAGCCGGGCTGCAGTTCCCGGATCCAGTAAATGCTTTCGGCAAAGACCCAGGCGCCGCCGTCGGGCTGCTCGTCCCGGTTGACGCTGGTGAGGACCGCATGATGCAGGCCCATGGCGGCCACGCTCTCGCCCACGCGGCGGGGCTCGTCGGGGTCGAGGGGACCCCCGCGGCCGGTCTTGATCTTGCAGAAGCCGCAGCTCCGGGTGCAGGTGTCGCCCATGAGCAAGAAAGTCGCCGTACCCCGTCCCCAACATTCGCCGATGTTGGGGCACATAGCCTCTTCACAAACCGTGTGCAGGTGTTTGCCGCGGAACAAACCCTTGAGTTCCTGGTATTTTCCATCGCTGGCCGGCGCTTTGACGCGCAACCACTCCGGGCGGCGTCCCCGGCTCAATTGACCCAGACCCGAGTTGTCTGGCTGCCCGGGCGCCGGATCCAGTCGGACGGAGCCAAATTCATTTTGGGTTACGGTTGGATTGGTCATTTTTCCGTTGCCTGATGCAGATTGCTTTAACATGGCAATATTGTAGTTGATCCGCGTGGGAAGCACCAGTGACGTCACTTCCCAACGCCTGCCCGTCGAGCGAAGACGCGCCCCTCTTGCGAACACACCATTAGCCATTCATCATTATCTATTTTCGATTCAGAATTGAAAACAATTAATGATGAACGGTTAATGTCCGCTTCTGCACGAGCATCACCGCGGTCGCCATGCCCAAATAGAGCCAGAAGAGCACGGTCATGTGCGGATAGGTCATGTTGAACCAGTAGTGATCGAAGACGCCGCTGACCAGCGCCCCCAGCACGGCCCCCGCATACCCCAGGAGCATGGCCTCCAACCCCGGCGTGTAGCCGTGTCGCCAGGAAGTGAAGATCATGACAAAGAAGCCGACCATGGCAGCGATGAAGACGACCAGGCCCACCAGCCCCATGTTCTGGGGAATGATCAGGTAGAGCATGCTCACGCCCAGATAGATGTCCAGGTCGGGCGTGCCGGTAAAGCCAACGCCGAAGACGGGATAACGGCCGATGAGAATCAGCGCGTCCTTGTACTCGCCGAAGCGCATCTGGGTGGCCAGATCCTCGCCGCGGATGCCGGCCATGAAGCGGGCCACGTAGTCCTGGGTCTGGGGCAGCAAGATGAGGAGCAACACGGCCACGATGCCCAAGGGAATCAGCCGGCGATATTTGAGCACGGCCAGCAGGGAGAGCGATGCGCCCAGGCCCAAGAGAGCCGAACGGCTCTTGGTCAGGTAGAGGGCCAGGGCGGCAGCGGTAAAGATGCCAACGATCAGCCAGAGCGGGAATAGGCGCTCTTTGACAAACAGTTGGGGCGCCGCCAGACCGGCCACCAGGATCATCATGCCGCCCAGAACGTTGGGATCGACCGCCGTGCCGATGGCCCGCAGGCCCAGGGCCGGGTCATCCTCAACATAGCGGAGTGCGCCGTAGCCGCCGGGATAGTCGAAACGGGCCAGCCGGTCCAGCGTCCAGACGGCCTGATCGGGAAAGGCGTAGAAGAGGACGGCGATGACGCCGGCCAGTCCGCCCATGAGCAGCACCCAGCGCGTGACCCAGCCGGCGTCTTCCTCGGTGCGCACGGTGTTGACGCAGACGAAAAAGAGGGCGATGCCAATGAGGATCTCGCCGAAGCGGCGAAGCAGAAAGGTGCTGGCCGGGCTGTGGCTCAAGCCGTTGACAAAGGAGAAGACGGCCAGCAGAGCAAAGAGCCCCACGAAGAGGCCGATGGGCGAGGCGACGAAATCATCCTGCTGGCCGATGACCAGCTTGAAGAGCCAGACAAAGAAGATCGCACCCAGGGCCGCGTCCAGAAAAGTAGGCTTGAAGCCAATGCTGAAGGGCAGGCTGGCAAAGGGCAGCACAAAGGCTACGCCGACCACGGCCACGAAACCCCAGCGGGTATCGTTCAGCACCAGGAGCCCGGCCACCAGGGCCACGGCCGCGGCCAAGGCCAATAAGGGCCCCGTCATGCCCACAAAGAGGGCGATCAGCACCGCGCCCAAAATCAGGAGCGCGGCCACGGCCGGCCTGTGCAGCCGGTCCCCTTCGGCGAAGACGAAATCTTGAAAAGCTTGATAGCGATTCTGCAACATGGGGAGAATTATAGCCTACAAAGGGGAGAATCTTGTATACGGCAGTATGTTCCCGACGTCACTGCCGGACCGCTCGCTGGAAAGTCTCTGTCGCCCACTGATTGATGCTCTTGCCGCTCACCTCGGCCGCAGTTGCCACCGCGGCATGGACTTCCGGAGGAATCCGCAACATCA
>CAYZLP010000942.1:0-2475 GCA_964478635.1 uncultured Caldilineaceae bacterium | reverse complement strand
TTCTGCAACATCTGGATCAAGCGGCCGTCGACGTGAGCGCCCGGGTGCTCCCCAGCCTCGTCCGTGTGGAGGCGGGCCGGCGCGGCAACGGTTCGGGCGTCATTTGGACGGCAGACGGCCTCATCGTTACCAACGCCCACGTCGCGCGCGGCGATAGGCTGACCGTGACGCTGCGAGACGGCCGCCAAGTCGCCGCCCGCCTTGCGGCCCGGGATGATCGCCTGGACCTGGCCGCCCTCCGAGTTGACCTGACAGACTTGCCGGCTGCAATCCTCGGGCGTTCGGCTACACTACGGCCGGGCGAACTGGTCCTGGCCTATGGCCATCCCTGGGGCGTGGTCGATGGCGCGACCGTTGGCGTCGTTATCAGCGTCGGTCCCGGCATCTCCGATATCGGCTTGACCGACCGCCAGTGGATTAAGGCCAGCCTGCACCTGCGCCCCGGCCACTCGGGTGGTCCCATGGTCGATGCCCAGGGACGCCTCGTCGGTATCAATACCATCATGAACGGACCGGAGGTTGGGGTGGCCATTCCCGTGGATGTGGTGCGGGAGTTTCTGGGAGAACAGCAACCTGTTTCGGACGATACAGGTTTTGTGTTCGTATAGTCACGCTTTTCACGATTTGCAGGAACTGGCCCGGGATACGCTGGAGACCGAGACCGCCGAATCAGAGAAGGCGGAGCCGGACCAACTGCCGGAAGACCTGCGCGGTCTATTGGACAGATTGGCCCGGCCCGATAAGGGTGAGGAGTAGGATGCCGTCTGCCTTGACGAGGATCAGGCGCTTTCATCCAAACGGTAGGCGGCGTCCAGGATTTCCACGACGTGCAGCACTCTGGCCTCCATGCCCCGTTGCTTGACGCCGCTGCGCATCTGGATCATGCAGCCGGTGTTGGCCGATGCGATGACTTCCGCCCCGGTCGCCTGCGTGTTGTCCATCTTGCGGTCCAGCAGGCGCTGGGACATCTCCCTTTGCAGAATGTTGTAGGTTCCTGCACTCCCACAGCACATGGAGGATTCGGCCATCTCGATCAGAGCAAGCCCCGCGATTGCGTTGAGCACCTGGCGCGGCTGGCTTACGACCTTCTGCCCATGGGCCAGGTGGCAGGGATCCTGATAGGTGACCCGCCAGTTGAGCGAACTCGCGGGCGGCTTGGGCCCGAGCTCGGCCAGCAACTCGGTGATGTCACGCGTCTTGGCAACCAGTTTCCGGGCCCGCTCGGCATAGTCCGGATCATCCTTGAGCGCGTGGGCGTAGTCTTTCACGTGGTGCGAGCAGCCCGCCGCATTGACCACGATATAGTCGGCGTCGGCCTGTTCCAGCGCGTCGATATTGATGCGCGCCAGCTCCATGGAACGGCTCAGGTCGCCGCTGTGGGCGTGGAGCGCGCCGCAGCATTCCTGACCCGGCGGCAGGACGACTTCGCAGCCGTTGACCTGGAGGGTATGAATGGTGGCCGCATGCACGTCGGCAAAGGCCACGCTCTGCACACAGCCCGTGATCAGGGCGACCCGCTTAGGGGCGATGCCGGCGTCGACCGGCGAGTAGACCGTGCCGTCGGGCGTGATGAAGCGGTCATCAATGCGGGGGAGGAGCGCTTCCAGTTCGGCCAGGCCCATGACCCTGATCAGCCCGACCTTGCGCGCCAGCCACTGGACGCCGCTGCGCTGGTAGAGCCAGAGGCTGCGAGCGGTCACGCGGAAGCGGGCCATGCTCATGAAGAGCCACTGGAAGACCAGGGTCTCGATCCAGCGCGTCAGCCGGTTCTTTTCCTTGACGGTCAGGGCCTGGGCGCGCCCCGCTTCCAGCAGGTGACCGTAGTCGACGCCGGAAGGACAGACGGCTTGACAGGCCAGACAGCCCAGGCAGAGGTCCATCTGCTCCAGAAACGCGGGCGAATCCACGCCGATCTTGCCATCGCCCACGCCGCGAATCAATGCAATGCGGCCCCGGGGCGACGCTGTTTCCAGATTGAGCAGGCTGTAGGTCGGACAGGACTCGAGACAGAGGCCGCAGCGCACGCACGTGTAGTAGAGGTCGTCGCTGGGCGCTTCCACACCGGCCAGATTGAGAAAGCCTTGCAGGACGTTCTGTGGCTCAACCGTGCCCTTCCCGGTCCCTTCTGAATCGGTAGGTGCATGCACCGGTGAAGCCGTCTTCTCAGTGAACATGGCTCAAGATCCTCCCATTCTGATAGGCGCCGTGCACGATGGTCGCGCTCGGCAGCGCCGACATCACCTCTCCATCCACAAGATAGCGTCCCGGATTGAGCATGTTGTGGGGATCGAACTGTCGCTTCACGGCCCGCATGAGTTCGATTGCATGCGGCTGGCGACCCCACACGGTTTCACCCGCAGCCAGTACGTTTCTCTTCAATGCGGGAGATGCCGCCGCGATGACCGTCTGGGGCCATGCGGCCAGCCAGGTGCCATAGAGTTCCGTCACTCGTGCCGCGGAGTCGGGCGCCGGATT
>CAYZLP010000941.1:0-2478 GCA_964478635.1 uncultured Caldilineaceae bacterium | reverse complement strand
CCTACATCTGGGGCATCGGACGCATTCCGGAGATCGCCCGCGTTTTCGGCTACCACGGCGCAGAGCACAAGACCATCAACGCCTACGAGGCCGGCGATCCGCTGACGCTTGCCGGCGTGCGTCCCCACAGCGTGCAGCACACGCGCTGCGGCACCAGCTTTTTGCTCTACGTTTTGGTGATCAGCATCATCCTTTTTGCGCCCCTTACCTTTTCCGGCGTGGAGCCGCTCTGGCTCTCCCTGATTTTGCGCTTTGTCTCGCGTCTACTGCTCGTGCCGATCGTCGCCGCAATCGCCTACGAAATCATTCGCTTCAGCGCAGCCCATGAAGAGAACCCCTTCATGCGTATCTTGATTGCGCCGGGCCTGGCTCTGCAGAAGCTAACCACCCGTGAACCGGATGATGGGATGATCGAGTGCGCCATCGCAGCCTTGGAGCCCGTGTTGGCGGCGGATGGCATCATCGAGGATGAGGGTACGGATGACGTTAGAGATGAGGACGAGGTAGGGCTTCTGGGTGAGGAGGGGCTGGCGTCGGCCGATTGAGCGAGGCCGTGAGCCGCAGCCGATGGATTCAAGGCTGCGGCCTCAGGATTTATGGCTCGATAACGACCTGGAAGGGTTCGTCGTCGATCATGATCACGTCACCGTCATAAAGCTTGCGGCCGCGTCGGGTCTCCACCGTGCCGTTGACCATGACCATTCCCGCCTGAATGAGGTGCTTCGCCTGCCCGCCCGTTTCTACAATCTGCGCGAGCTTGAGAAATTGGTCCAGCTTGATGAACTCCCGGACCGTTTCCGTTTCCATCAACAAATCTCCAAGGTAAGCATTCAGTCACCGTAAGATAGATCGCGGATTAGGCGGATTGACCGAATCTACGCGGATTTTCATCCAGATTGATCCGCCGGATTGATCCGCCGGATCCGCCCAATCCGCGTTCTAATTGTTTTCCAGGATTGCCCGGAAGCTGCGCAGCCCGTACCAGTTGCAGACCGCGGCAAAGAGAATAAGCACGCCCAGGCTGAGGGCGACGGGCAGCGAGCCATTGCTGAAGAGCGAGTGGCGCAAGCCGTCGACGGCATAGGTCGTCGGGTTGAGGTAGGCGACGATGCGCATCCAACCGGGCATGGTTTCCAGCGGATAGAGAGCGTTACTCAAAAAGAGCAGAGGCAGGTTGAGCACGAAGAGCAGCATGTGATAGCCGCCGACCGAGTTGCTGCGCGCGGCAACGCCATTGGCAAAGCCCACAAACGCCATCACGTAGAGCAGCAAAAAGAGTAAGCCGCCCAGGATACCGAACGGATGAAGGTTGAGCCTGGCGCCAAATAGGACGGCAATCACCAGGATGATGACCGACTGAATCAACGTCTTGACCAGACCGCTGCCGGTAGCTGCCAGCAGGATGCTCATGCGCGGGATCGGCGCGACGAAATATTCTTTGATGATGCCCTTGATCTTTTCCTCCAGCAGCGTCATGCCGCTGTTGACTGCACCGCTGAGCGCGGTCAACGCAATAATGCCGGGCGTGATAAAGGCAAGGTAACTGCTCGTTGAGCCGCCCAGCATATCGGTGTTGACGACTCGCTCCATGCCGATGCCAAAGGTCGCAATCCAGAGTAACGGCCAGCCCAGGGTGCCGCCGATCTCCATCGAATTGGTACGAAACTTCAGCATGTGCTTGGTGAAGATGACCCACGCGCCCCGCCAGAGTTCGGTCCATGCCTTCCCGGGCGAAGCTGTCTGGGGTGTGTCGGCCATGCTTGCTCCAACCTGTGCGCCAATTTGGCCTTGCATTTCTGCCTCCTAACCAATCGAATTTCTACCCGGCTAGTGTACCCAGCCCGCGGGCTTTGTGCAAAGATGAAAACCGGGCGGGTGCGTTCGCGATCCGCAGGTGCGCCCACAACCTCCCGCAGATTTGGGCATGAGCGTCCTGGTTGCAATCCGCTGCGGGCTGGTGTAGAGTGGAAAAAGCATACCTCCCAAATGAACGGCCCCGGTTGCGGCAATTCCTTGGGGCTTGTCAGGAGCGCTGACGCAAAGAACGCTGACGCAAAGAGTGCTGACGCAAAGAGTGACGCAAAGAACACGGTGGACGGGGGCGCCTCACGTATGCAACCGCGACTGGGATACCTGCAATATGCCATCATCGGGCTGACGTTGGCAACGGCTGCGATCCACTTTGCCCTGGCTCCCAAGGCCGGCTGGCTCTTCTGGCTCAACGGTATCGGCTACCTCGCTCTTCTTGGCCTGCTCTATTGGCCGGCGTCCGGTCTGGCTCCTTTCCATAGCTTGATCCGCTGGATCTTCATCACCTATACAATCATCACGATCGTGGCCTGGATCACCTTTGGCGTACGCAGTTCCATCGCCTATCTCGACAAGATCATTGAGGTTGTGTTGGTCGGTTTGCTCTGGTTTGAAGGACAAGTGGCGGGCCGCTCCACGGCGCCGCCGGGCGACCAGTAAATCCCGGCG
>CAYZLP010000940.1:0-2478 GCA_964478635.1 uncultured Caldilineaceae bacterium | reverse complement strand
TTCCACCAGAGATCGGGATCTTGTTCGCTCCAGAGAGGGTGGGGCGTTTCAAATGGGTATTCTGCGGCGGCCACGCCGCGTACGACGCCTTCGCTGTCACTGAGAAGCGCCTTGGTTGCCGTGGTGGATGCATCGATGCCGAGCGTATATTTCATTGGAAACCCCTTCGTGGTGCTGGAGATCGGATGAGCCGCCCGCGCCCGTGGCGATGCCGGGCGAGGGACCGGCATGGTTCATACTACTATATACCCCAGGCCCGGAGGCAAGTCAAGCGTTTGCAAGCGCTTGCGATACCCCTTGTTCCACGGTCAATGCCCAGGGCGCGGCACGCTTGGCGTGGCCTGGCTTGTGATTTACAATACAGAGGTTGCGCTGGGACGCTTTTGGGAATCCCGAGAGAAATCCTTATACGGTTGTTGTCAGAGGTGACGCAGCCGGATTTCTGCCTAGGTACCGGTATGGCTGTGACAGCGCAATCTGGATGAGTGAATGAGAAAGGATTCTCGCCGTGCCCCGTCCCCTTTTTCTCCGGCGCCACTGGCGACGAGCATTGTTATTCGGATTGGTCGTCGTGCTCTGCTTGACGATCCTGCCCCAGGAACCGTTATTGGCATCATCCAAAATGGATGAACATTTGCCGGGCGCAGACAGCCAGGATGCCATCAATCCCGGCACCGACATTCCCACCATTTTTGCAGCTGCGACTTCCAAGCCGCCCCTGCCCTACCGCCAGCCCGTTGTGGGGCCGGTTTTCAAGCGCACGACCTGGGAGTGGGCCGATGTGGACCAGTGGACCACTGCGTTTCTGCCCGAGCCGGAACGGTTTCCCCTTGATTTTGAGATGCCCGATGAGGAGAAGTGGATTCGCGTCGATCTCGGTGACCAGCTGCTCATCGCCTATGAACGCGATCGGCCCGTGCGGGCCTTCATCATTTCGTCCGGTCTCCCCCGTACCCCGACGGTGACCGGCGAGTTCCGTATTCGCATGAAGGTCCGGAGCCAGACCATGTCCGGCGGCGATCCGGCATTGGGCAACGACTACAGCTTGCCCAACGTGCAGTGGGTCCAATATTTCCATCAGGATTACGGATTTCACGGAACCTATTGGCATAAGGACTTCGGCCGCCCCAAGAGTCACGGCTGCGTCAACATGACCAACGCCGATGCCAAGTGGCTCTTTGATTGGGCCGGCCCGGTCTGGGAGGATCGCACCGTCTGGCAGCGCAGTACGGAGGAGAACCCCGGTACGCTGGTGATCGTCCACGAATAATCGAAGCCGATCGAACTACAAGCGGGGATCTCCTTGACGCCGGCTGAGCCTGTCGAAGTCCGCGTTAGGGAGATCCCCGCTTTGAGTTCGTCCGATCCGCGTGCTATTGCGCCTCGCTTACCGGAAGTATTTCGGGGTTCGTAAGCCGGAGAAGATCGTCCAGCGTCAGGCGGAGCATGGTCTGATCGTCGCCCCCGCCGCCGTAAAGCACGCCGCCGAATTGGCCGGCCGCTTCCACGACCGCCCTGTCCAGCAGCACGGGGCAGGGCGAGGAATGGCCGAAAGGCGGCACGCCGCCGGCAGGATAGCCCAAGCGCGCAATCACTTCATCCGGTTTTGCCAGCTTGACGCGCTTGCGCCCTACGCCGAAATGGCCGGCCAGGGCGCGTTTGTCCACCCGGCTAGTGCCGTTGCTGATCACCACGACCGGCTGCTGCGCCCCTGTCTCTCCTTGCACCAGAAAGAGCAATGTCTTGATGATCTGTTCCGGCTCCACGCCCAGGGCTTGGGCCGCGGCTGGCACGGTCGGCGTATCGCCAATATCGGCGATCAGATCGCCGTCGATATCGTTTGCGGCAAGAAATTGACCGAGATCGGTCGGCGTCAGAAGGTTGGACATCATACAATCTCTGCGATGCTTACACCCGGGCCGGGGACGCTGCCTGCTCGGCCAGGGTCAGGAAATAGGCATGCCAACGGCTGTCGGCGGTCAGTTCCGGGTGAAAGGCCGTTGCCAGAATCTGTCGCTGCCGTACGGCTACGTGGATGGTCTCTCCAGCTTTGCCGGCAAGCGTGGCCAGCGATTCCACCTCCGGCCCGATCTGAACGATGGCGGGCGCGCGGATGAAGACGGCCGGTGTCGGCTCCGAACCCAACTGTGGGACGTCGAGCAGTGTCTCGAAGCTGTCGACCTGGCGGCCGAAGTAGTTGCGGTTGACCGTCACATCCAGCCCGCCGATGAGGGGTTGGCCGCCCTGCTTCTGCCCGGCCGCCCGCTCTGCCAGCAGGATCATGCCGGCGCAGGTGCCCCAGGTCGGTCGCCCGCCGTGAACCCAGGCCCGCAGCGGTTCCACCAGCCCCCAGCGCTCGGCCACCAGCCCCATGCTGGTGCTCTCGCCGCCGGGCACGATCAGCCCGTCGATGCCGGCCAACTGCTCCGGCTTGCGTACTTCCAGGGCATGGGCGCCCAAGTCCCGGCAAATCTTCAC
>CAYZLP010000939.1:0-2482 GCA_964478635.1 uncultured Caldilineaceae bacterium | reverse complement strand
AGCGACCGTTGCTGCCCAGGCGTCGCCCGCTGCGTCGGCTTTCGAGGCAAGTGAATCAATCACCTTGGCCATACCCAACCGTCTTGGCCTCCATGCGCGACCGGCCGCGCGTCTGGTTCGCCTGGCTTCCGGCTTTGACGCCCAGATCCGACTGGGGTTCAAAGAGCGCTGGGTTTCGGCAACCAGCATCAATCAGGTGGCCACTTTGGGGTTGCGCCAGGGTGACGAGGTCACGATCCAGGCCGCCGGGCCCGATGCCGCCGCGGCCCTGGCCGCCCTCAAAGCTCTGGCCGAAGAGAATTTTGGTGACTATGACGAACCGGGTGGAGCGGTCGCCACCGTGGCGGCGCCAACCCGTGCAGCCGACGAAGCGGCATTCGATCGGCTTGGCGGATATGGCGTTGCCGCTGGCGTTGCCGTCGGTCCCGCCTACCGTCTCGCGCCCGCTTGGCCTTCCATGATTTCCCAACCGGCCGGCGATCCGGCCGGCGATCCGGCCGGCGATCCGGCTGCGGAAGCGCGGCGCTTTGCGGCGGCCGTGGCTTCCGCCGAAGCGGAAGTACGCACGCTCTTCCAAACGATGCTGCAGCGGGCGGGTCCGGCCGAGGCCGCCATCTTTGATGCGCATCTGCTCATGTTGGCGGACGCCGAACTGCTGACCCGCACCCGCAAACGGATCGATGAGGAGGGGCTGGCCGCTGTGTCCGCCTGGCACGGGGCCATCGAAGAGACCGCCGCTGAATACCGCGCCCTAGGCGGCTACATGGCCCGACGCGCGGATGATGTTCTGGACGTGGGCATGCGCGTGCTGAGCCATCTCGCCGCCGAAATGCCGGCGAGCGCTGCTTTGCCGGATACCCCGGTGGTGCTCGTCGCCGAAATGCTCACGCCTGCGGAGGTAGCCGATCTAGATGACGAGCGGGTGCTGGGGGTCGTCACGGCCCGAGGTACGCCGACCGATCACAGCGCAGTCCTGCTGCGTGCATTCGGCATCCCGGCCGTGGTGGGGGTCGGCGCCGTGGTTGAGCGCATTGAGACTGGGCAGACCGTCGGGCTGAACGGTGCCGACGGACGCCTCTGGCTTGCGCCGGACGCGACAACCGTTGCCGCTCTGGCGCAGGAGCGGTCCGCCTGGCTGGCCCGGCGCCAGACCGCCCGGGATGCAGCCCGCCAGCCGGCGACCCTGCGCAGCGGCCAGCGGATTCCCGTCTTTGCCAATATCGGCAGCGCGGCCGACGTTCCCTACGCCGTGGCCCAAGGTGCGGAAGGCGTGGGCCTCTTCCGCACGGAATTTCTCTTCATGCAGCGCAGTTCCCCACCCGATGAAACAGAGCAGTTCGAAGTTTATTTCCAGGCCGCCCAGGCGCTGGGCGGGCGTCCCCTCGTCGTGCGCACGCTGGACGTGGGCGGCGACAAGCCGCTTCCCTATTGGCCCATGGATGACGGCGCCAATCCCTTTCTCGGCCTGCGGGGCATTCGCTACTGTCTACAGCAGCCGGAATGCTTTCTGCCCCAACTCCGGGCGCTGCTGCGCGTGGCCGTGCAGCATAAGCTGCGCATCATGCTGCCCATGGTGAGTGTGGTCGAAGAGATCGAGCAGACCCGGGCGCTGCTGGCCGAGGCAACGAATGAGTTGCGGGCGCGGGGCGAGCCGACGCCGTCAAGCGTTGCCCTGGGCGTCATGATCGAAACGCCGGCCGCTGTCGTGACGGCCCCCGAATTGGCCCGCCACGTCGATTTTTTCAGCATCGGCACCAACGATCTCGCCCAATACGTGATGGCTGCGGATCGGACCAATGCCCGGACCGCGGGCCTGGCCAGCGCCCTGCAGCCGGCTGTCGTCCATGCCATTCAGGCCGCCGTCAATGCGGCCCACGCCGCCGGTATCGAGGCGGCCGTCTGTGGGGAAATGGCGGGGGATCCGCTCCTCGCGCCGCTGCTGGTTGGCTTGGGCGTCGATGAACTCAGCGCCAGCGGCGCGGCCATTCCCCAGGTGAAGGCCCGGCTACGAGGGCTGACCGAGGAGGAGGCCCGGATTTTGGCCCGTCGGGCGCTCGCTCTGACTACGGCAGCGGAGATGCGAAGCTTGGTGGAAGAGTTCGCGGCGGACAGAGGCGACTAAAGTAATGTCGTAGGTGCGGTTTCCAACCGCACGATCTTCGAGAAAGACCAGACGTAGATGGAGACCGGTCGGTTGGCTGAAGGTTAACGAAATAATCTGGCAATACCGTAGGTGCGGTTTCCAACCGCACGGGCTCCTGAAAGATCGTGCGGTTGGAAACCCCACCTACCATTACCGGAATATCTATTCAATTATCAAGAAACCGTACCTACCGAAACATTTTGGTAATCGTTGATCAACTGCACAATCTTCTTGAAGATCAGATTCTGTGTCCGTTCAAGAAGGCGCTTGCGGAAGGATTTTACACAGAAGGAGTAGCGTATGACCACCGTCGTCAGTCTTGGCATTCATATCGTCGAC
>CAYZLP010000938.1:0-2482 GCA_964478635.1 uncultured Caldilineaceae bacterium | reverse complement strand
GCCATTCGGGCATGTCAACCGGATCGTAGAGGGCCGCATCCGGCAGTGCGCCCAGTATATGTTGGGCCGCCCGCTGACCCCATACCAGGCCTTCCAAGAGGGAGGTGCTGGCCAGCCGATTGGCCCCGTGGACGCCCGTGCAGGCGACTTCGCCCACGGCATAGAGATCGTTGCGGTTGGTCCGGCCCCACTCGTCGGTCCAGATGCCGCCGCAAAAATAGTGAGCCGCCGGCACGACCGGGGCCAGTTCCCGGGTGATGTCCACATCCCATTCCAAACAGCGTTCGTAGATGGTGGGGAACTTTTCCTTGATCTGGTCGGCCGGAATGTAGGAGGCCAGGTCCAGATAGACATTGGGCAGATCCTGGGCCAGCATCTCCCGGTGCATGCTGCGCGCGACCACGTCCCGGGGCGACAGATCCTGCCACTCGGGATCGTAGCGGTCCATGAAGGGCCGGCCGTGGATATCGACCAGGCGCGCGCCCGCGCCCCGGACCGCTTCGGAGATGAGGAAGCGGGCGGCGTTTTGCTGGAAGAAGGCCGTGGGGTGGAACTGGACGAACTCGGCATTGATGACGCGTACGCCCGTGCGGTAGGCCATGGCGATGCCGTCGCCCCGCGCGCCTGCAGGATTGGTCGTGCGCAGATAGATGCGCCCCAGGCCGCCGCTGGCCAGCACCGTTTTCTTGGCCATGATGCGCCGCACCTGGCCCGTTGCCCGCTCCAACACATACGCGCCCACACAGCGCCGCCGCTGGTAGACGACCAGCCGGTTCTTCGCATTGTGGGAGGGAGAGAGCAGGTCGATGGCCGTGTGGCCCGTGAGCAATTCGATATTCGGATGGCCCGCCACCTGATTGAGCAGCGCCAGCTCGATGGCCTTGCCCGTCGCGTCCGCGGCATGGATGATGCGCGGCTGGCGGTGGCCGCCCTCCAGACCCAGGGCCAGGTCGCCGTCAGCTTCCCGGTCAAAGGGTACCGGCGCCCGCTCGAAGAGGACCCGCTCCACCGCGGCCGGCCCTTCCTCGGCCAGAATCTGGACCGCGGGCGGATAGGAATGGCCCGCACCCGCGTTCAGAATGTCCTCGGCCAGGAGCGCGGGCGAATCCGCCTCGCCCTCGTAAATGATGCCACCCTGGGCCCAGTACGTGTTCGTATCGTTCGGTTGGGTTGCCCGGGTCACCATGGTGACCGGCACGCCCGCATCGGCCAGATCCAGAGCCGTCGTACACCCGGCAATCCCCGTGCCTACGATGAGCACGTCGGTCGTGATCAACTCCGCAGTCATCATACCCTCCATACGATGGAACGCGGATTGGGCGGATTAGGCGGATCTAACGGATGTTGATTCAAGAGGAAATCCGCCTCATCCGCCCAATCCGCCCGATCCGCGTTCTATCATCACTTACCCAATTGCGATCATCCGCTCCACCGACTTGGCGGCGCGGACGCGGATCTCTTCGGGGACGTGGACTTCGAATTGCTCCTTCTGCAGGGCCAGGAGCGTATCTTCCAGCGTGATCTGGTTCATGTGGGGGCAGCGCACGGAGCAGAGGCGCAGCATCTCCTTGTCCGGGTGCGCGGCCATGATGTTGTCGCCCATGCTGCATTCGGTCAGGACCAGGAACTGGGGCGCGTTGCTTTCGGCCACGAAGCGGATCATCTCCGTCGTGCTGCCGGCAAAGTCTGACGCGGCCACCACCTCGGGGCTGCATTCGGGATGGGAGACGATGGCCACATCCGGGAACTGGCTGCGCACATTGTCGATATCGGCCACGGTGAACTGCTCGTGGACCTCGCAGCGGCCGTGCCAGCCGATCATGCCGCTCTCGCCCGGCGCGAAGCTGTCGTCGAAGAAGATATTGCCGTTGTCAACCGTGGGCGTAATGATGCGCTTGCCCGTCTCTTGGGCGATGTTCTTGGCCAGGTACTCGTCGGGTAGGAAAATGATGGTATCGCTGTCCAGGGACTCGACCACCTTTACCGCATTGCCCGAGGTGCAGCAGATGTCCGTCTCGGCCTTGACGTCGGCATAGGTGTTGACATAAGTCACGACCGGCACGCCGGGATACATGGCCTTGAGCCGGCGCACGTCTTCGGCCGTAATCGAGGCGGCCAGGGAGCAACCCGCCTTCTCCGACGGGATCAGGACCATTTTGTTCGGATTCAGAATCTTGGCCGTCTCGGCCATGAACTCCACGCCGCAGAAGACGATGATGTCCTTGTCGGTCGTCGCCGCCATGCGGCTCAAGGCCAGCGAATCGCCGGCAAAGTCGGGAATCGAGTGATAGAGGGCCGGCTCCATGTAATTGTGGCCCAAAATGATCGCGTTCTTCTCCGCCTTGATGCGGTTGATCTCATACGCCAGCTCGGCCTTGATGCGCAGTTCGAAGTCCGGCACCACATTGTGCAGCCGGGCCTTCATCTGCTCATACATATCCTGTGATGATGTTGCCTGTATCGCCATTGGTTTGTCTCCAAA
>CAYZLP010000937.1:0-2493 GCA_964478635.1 uncultured Caldilineaceae bacterium | reverse complement strand
GCTTCGACATGATTTGACATTCCCTCCATCTTATTGCTTTACTATTTAGAGCATTTCACTGATTGGGTCGCCCTACAGATTCGGCAGATTCGGCTGGATATGACTCTGGCCACTGTGCGACTTGGGCGGTCATGCATTCAAACAATCGGTCATGCATTCAAACAATATAGATATTCGGTATCCGGCAAAGACAGATACTTGCGCGCTAAACAGCAATAAGACACCTTGGCAGAACTACCCATTTTCGGCGACATCGCCTGGGTATTTCCGCCCCTCACAGGTGTCTATCATACAGCGAGCCCCACTGCGTCGGTGGCCTGAAGTATTCTGATTTCTGGCTTGCCCATCAAAAAACCGGTTGCCTCACCTTAACGTTTGGAGAACTTCATCCCTGTGCTCACAACGTTGGGGCAAACCGGTTATTTCCTCTCGAACTGCGTTCGCTGCCATCTGTCTCAATCATGCTGCCTTACGGCGCGCGCAAGCCAAAATTGCGCACGCGCGAACTCAGAGTTTAACACAACCTCGCATGCGTGTCAACCAATCCACATTAGAGTTTTGTTAGAATCCCCCGCTATCAGCCGACCGGCGCAGACGCAACACAATCTTGTGCGCGCCGGCTGCTCCCGCCCCCTCCGGCACACCCGAGACCGTGACGCGCGTACAAGTTTCTCAAAATATCCCAAAAAGCTGGCCAATAACCCAAAATTTTAACACCCAAGCCCCGATTTCGGACTAGACAAGCGTTCGCTTTTCCTCTATAATGTGGGAGATTGTGGGGTAAAGTGGGTGAAATAGCCTATTTTTGCCCATTTTTGTGAGTGAAGTGGATTCCCGATCTGCGTGCTGAGCTCTTTGGGTAACTTGGGAAATCACTCTCCTTTTGCGGCAGCCAAGGTCTAAAAACATGTTCTTGGGCGAATTTGTACATACCTTGGATAGCAAAGGCCGGTTGACGATCCCGGCCAAGTTCCGGGATCGTCTGGCGGCCGGCTTGGTCGTGACGCGCAATCCGTCCGACCGCTGTCTGCTGCTCATGCCCATGAGCGAGTGGACGACCTTGACTGACAAAATCAAGACGCTGCCGCTGACGGATCGACGGACCGCCCTCCTGCGCCGCGTGCTCTTCAGCGCCGCGGAAGATCTAAAGCCCGACAAGCAGGGACGCGTTCTCGTCAGCCAGCGCCTGCGTGAGTTTGCCCACATCGACAACGAGGTCATGGTTGTCGGCATGGACAGCTACGTTGAACTCTGGGATCCCAGCGAATGGGATGAGCAGGTGCTGCAGAAGTTTGACGACGATCTGGATACGGAGCTCTTCACAGCCTTGGGCGTGTAGCCTGATGACCGAGCGGCAGGTGGCTCCGGACCCGGCAGGCGCCCAACATTTGCCGGTCCTGCCCGGTGAAGTATTGGACAGCCTGGCCATTCAGCCGGGAATGCGCATCATTGATGCCACGCTGGGCGGCGGCGGACATACGAGAGCCATGCTCCGCCAATCGGCGCCCGACGGCCAAGTGCTCGGCCTTGATGCCGATCCGGCTGCCATACGGCGGATCATGGAACGGCTTGCAGACGAGATCGAAGCGCAGCGCCTGACCGTGGTTCAGGCAAACTTTGTCGAAATCAGCGCCGTTGCGCAGGCACATTGCTTTACGGAGGTCGATGCCATCCTGTTGGACCTGGGACTGAGCTCGTTTCAACTGGAGACGCCCGAGCGGGGGTTCTCCTTCCTGCAGTCCGGTCCGCTGGATATGCGCTTCGATCCGGAGCAGTCGCTCAGCGCAGCGGAGATCGTCAACGAATGGCCGGAGGGGGAATTGGCCGACATCCTCTACCGGTACGGCGAGGAGCACCGCAGCCGGCGCATTGCCCGGCATCTGGTCCGCAACCGGCCAATTGCTACGACGGAAGCGTTGGCCGAAGAAGTAAGCAAGGCAGTTGGCGGCCGGCGCGGGCAGCGCATCCATCCGGCAACCAAGACGTTTCAGGCCTTGCGGATCGCCGTCAACGATGAGCTTGCTCATCTCGAAGAGACTTTGCCCCAGTGTTTGGCATTGCTGCGCCCGGGTGGCAGGCTGGCAGTCATCAGCTTTCACAGCCTGGAAGACAGAATCGTCAAGCACTGGATACAACAGGAAGCGCGCACCTGGGTACCCGACGCAGCGCACCCCCTCGGTGGGTACGAACGGACAGCAACACTGACGCCGGTGACGCGCAAACCCATTACTGCAAGCGCGGCTGAATTGGCCGAAAACCCGCGGAGCCGGTCAGCCAAACTCCGCATTGCAGAACGAAGGTAGATGTTTCAGGCACAATCCGATAGGTTTTTCTTAGACTAGCATTCAATCCCTACAGCACCCCTCAGAGAAAGTAGAGATCGAAGATGCTGCAACGCGGGACCATGCCAACCGTCTCGGCACGGGCGGCGGAACTAAGCGACAGCTGGCATGAATCATTTCAGGGTGACTGGGTTGACAGTCTGCGCGCCGC
>CAYZLP010000936.1:0-2494 GCA_964478635.1 uncultured Caldilineaceae bacterium | reverse complement strand
ATGGCCAGGCGCTGGCGCTGGCCTCCCGACAAGGTGACGCCTCGCTCGCCGATTTCGGTCTCATAGCCGTCGGCAAAGCCGGTGATGAAATCGTCGGCCTGGGCATCTTTGGCCGCCGCAACAATGGCCTCATCGGCAACATCCCGACCCAAGCCAAAGGCGATGTTTTCCCGGATGGAGCGGGAGAAGAGAAAGACATCCTGCTCGATGGTCGAGATCTGGGCGCGCAGGCGGTCCAGATTCCACTCACGCACGTCGACGCCGTCGATGCGGATGTTGCCGTCGTTTACGTCATAGATGCGGTTGATGAGCTTGATGAGGGTGCTCTTGCCCGAGCCGGTCTGGCCGACTACGGCCACGGTCTGGCCCGGTTCGATGCGAAAGGAGATATCCCGCAGGACGGGCTTGGCGCCAAAGCCGAAGGTCACGTGGTCGAAGACGATCTCGCCCTGCATGGCTTGGGCGTATCCGGTTCGATTCTCGTCGAGCTCCGTCTCTTCGCGCATGAGCTCCAAAATGCGTTCGGCCCCGGCTAGGCCCAATTGGACCAGGGAAAAGGTGAAGATGGAGATAAAGGTCGGAAAACGCAGCACGCCCATGAGGCCCATGTAGGCCACGAAATCGCCCACGTTGATGCGCCCTTGGGTGAAGAGCCAATAGCCGTGTGCAAAGGCGCCGGTCAGAGCAAAGCCAAAGAAGAGGAGGGGCAAATAGCGGGCTTGAACCTGGCCTTCCCGCACGTAGTAGTCGCGCACCGTGCCCGCCTGCTTGGCGAACTTGCGCTTCTCCTGGGCTTCCTGGGCCGTGGACTTGACGACTTCGATCCCGCTGATCGTCTCATTTAGCCCCGCATTCAAATTGCCGAATTCCTCCCGGATGGCGCCGGCCACGGGATTGAGCCGCCGCATGTAGTCGCGCAGGAGGAAGTAGAAGACGATGAGAAAGAGCACCGGCGCCAGCAGCAGGGCCGGATCGATGGTGGCGATGAAGATCAGGGGCGCCACGATGCCCATGAGTGAATCCATGATGAGGGCGATGCCGGGATTCATCATCGGATTGAGCTGGCGCACGTCATTGGTCGCCCGGGCCATGATGTCGCCCACCCGCTGCCGGTTGTGGAAGGTCTGGCTCTTGCCCAACAGGCTGATGTAGAGCTCATCCCGCGCGTCCCGCTCCAGCCGCTGGCCCAACGTCTCGATGGAAAAGGCATTGATGAGGTCGGTGACGCCCCGGAGCAGAGCCACGCCGAGAAGCACCAGGGCAATCATGCCGAGACGGCGGGCGTCGGGATCGGGCTTGAGCACCTCGTCGAACGCGACGCCGGTCAGGCGGGGCGCGGCTGAAAAGAGCAGGGCCGTGGTGAAGCTGGCCGTGATGAAGACCAGGAGATAGCCCTTGTACTGCATCAAGTGGGAAATTACCCAGCGCGCCGGTGAAGAACGGTTGTATTCGACCGCCTCATCCACCGTGAACTCGCGCTTCTGTTCGATTGCGTGAACGGCCATGGCGGACTCCGGAAAAGAAGTTGAGGACACGCCGAGCGGGGAACATTTGTTCGCCCAATTCAGCCAGGTATGATACCACATGCGTCAACGGGAGGAAAATCACAACTTCCCTCTTCGATCCGCCTTCGACACTTCGGCAGGCTCAGTACAAGCAGGCTCAGGCTACGGACTCATCGTCCCACAAAAAGAATGCAAATGCATCATTTCACTGGTGAATTTGCATCTTTCGCATCCGGGTCGATCCCTGCATACTCTACGGTAAGCCAATTCGCTCAAAACGTCTGAAACGCTCAAAACGTTTATCGGCTCATTCGTTGCCTCATCACCGTGAGTGCCTTGCATGGATCGTCGGAATCCCTCTTCTTGACGATCCGTGTAAGCGATATGACAGCACGCGTAGCGACTCCCGTTGGCCTTGTTTTTCCCTGTGGAGAGTGTTCCATGAAACGTCCGTTCCGTGACTTGACCACCCTGGACGAGTTGCTCACGCGCGCACAGGTCGCCGCGTTGCTGAGCGTCTCGCCCAGTACGGTGACGCGCTGGGCGGATGAGGGCAGGTTGACCTGCGTTCGTACCCTGGGCGGACACCGGCGTTATCAGAAGCGCGACATCATTCGGATTATGAGCGAAGTGCAGCGTGAAATCGAAGAGAGTCTACATGTGGCAGAGGAGAAAAGTATGGAGGAATTCCAGGTAGAGATCCCGAAGTTATTTGGCGATCATCACGCCACCGCGGTACAGCAGGCGCTGGCCCAGGTGCCCGGTATCGAGCAGGTATGGGTCAGCCCGGCGCGCCATCTCGTGAAAGTTCGTTACGATCCGGACAAGGTGGACGTCGATACGATCGTTCACCGGCTTGCCCGGGCCGGTTATCCGATTCGCAATGGTCAGGATGACCCGAGTGACCACCACAAGGATCCGGCCTGGTCCAAACTAGATCTTCGCATGACCCAGACCTATCGCAATGGTGCATAGGCGGCCGATTCGTA
>CAYZLP010000935.1:0-2499 GCA_964478635.1 uncultured Caldilineaceae bacterium | reverse complement strand
CGTGTGGGCCGTCAGCGCGACCGCGCCCCGGTAGAAATTGGTCAGCTCGGTCAGCTCCCGGCGCATCTTGGCCGTCGTCTCTTGCTGGACGACCTGCACCACATCCAGTTCGGTGATGCCCCTGTGGATGCCGTCGCCCACGGCTTGGCGTGCGATCTCTTGACCAAAATCGGCATAGCGGGCTGCCAGTTCGATGAGCGCGAGCTCGGCCTCGTCCTTCAGGTAGCGCATGGGACCGACGACTCGATCAAGCATCAATTCGGGCTTGACGGTCCGCATCTGCTCGAACGCGGCGTGGCTTGCACTATCGACCGCAACCCGGGCATGGGGGATCTGGGCCATCATCCAGACCGGCGCCGGCGTTTCGCCGGGGAACTCCAGATACCAACGAATGTCATCGAGCCAGCTCTCCTCGGCGTTTTCCTTTTCCAGGTAGGGCACGAAGAAGGTTGGTTCGCGCCCGTCAGCCCCAATGTATACGCCCAAGGGACGCTCATTCGGAATGTGAAAGAAGCCCGTGGCCCACATGACGTTGGCCGCATTGAGGAGGAGCACGCCGTCCAACTCCTGTTGGGCCAGGGCGGCTGCAATGCGATCCACCCGGTCGCGGTAATGGGCTTCATCAAGCTGGACGCGTTGGCGGACTTCTACTGAGGGTTTCGCGTGCATTGAACGAGCCTCCTATGGAGCGTTTTCCATATCAGTCTGAACCACCCCCCTGGGAACGCCAAGCCCCAGCTTGGCAGGTGGGCTTGGCGTTCCCAGGGGGAGCATGTTAATGAGCTCGGCCGGCGGCGGCGGCCGGCGGCGTTACGGTTACCGCCCCTGCCGGATCGATGCGGACTGTTGCAGTAATCGCGCCGGCCCGGGGCGTGCCTGCGCGCAAGGTCAGGTCCGCAGGCCTGTCGGCGAGGCGAACCGTCCAGCGTACGGCCCGGGCCGAATCGGGCCAGTCGTAAAAGCGTGAGTAGGCCATGGGGCGGCTGCCCCGGCCGGCGATGTGGCCCAGGCTTTGGCGAGCCGTTCCCTGCACAAAACCTAGCGTTTGAGGACCCGAGAGGGTGATCTCCACCGGTTTTGCCTCGCGCATGGCAATGGCCTGATCGCTGAGATTCGTAGCCAGAAAGCCGGTGTTTTCGACGACCGCCTCGATCTGAAAGAGATCGGCTTCGACAGGCGTCACCCGCAGATCGCGCAGGCGTAGCCGGGGCGCGGCCGCGGCATGGCGCAGGGTGAACCGACAGTTAATCCGGGCCATCTCTTCCAGATAGGCCGCAGGCGGCGGGTTGCGGAAGGTATAGATGCGTTTCCAGCCGCCGATTTCGACCGGCCCCAATTGTGGATGCTCGAAGGGGGTCCAGGGCATGAAGCCGTCGCCGCCCAGATATTCATCCTGCCACTGGAGCAGCTTGAGCATCTCCTCCTCATTGAAGTTGCGCAGGGGATAGAAATCATCCCGCTTGATGCCCGCGGCCTTGAAGATATCCCATAGTTCGGTGCTAAAGGTCGGGATGCCCAGCGCACCGAAGGTCCAGTCGATGGAGGAGCCGAAGCGCTTCTGGCTCTTGTCCGGCGTGAAGTCTTCGTAAACGGAGATGAGGGGATAGCCCGTCTCTTCCACACCCATCTGACCCAGCGTCTCGTAGAGCAGCTTGTCGTTGCCGAGAAACTGGCTGTCGGGAAAGGTGAGCCAGGGACGCAGAATGACGCCGCTGTGGGTATGGTAGCACTGCATGCCCGCAATGTTGGGATGATCCAGGATCCAGCGCACGACCGCGGCGATCTCCGGCTCACTCAGGGGGTGCTCGCCCGAGCCATACTGCTGGCTTTCGGGCACCCAGTTGGACGGGTAGTTGCGGTTCAGGTTGCCGTCCTGGGGGCGGGGAATGGGAAAATCACCGCCCTCCCAATCGACCAGCATGCCCTCGGGAATGATGCGATAGTATTCGCCGCCGAATTCATCGGGCGCCCGGGGCACCATCAGGCGATCATCCTTGGGGCTGATCTTCCATTCGCCGGCGTCATCGCGCAGGCGCATATCCAGAATGAAGCCGTCGCCGTTGACGTCGGCATAGTGGAGGCCCGGCCCGAACTGCTCCTGTCCGGGCAGATAGCGCCCGTTGCCGATCCACTCGTAGAAGGGCAGGGTCTGGATGATCTCCGCGCCGTCGGGGTTAACCCGAGGCACGAGATAGAAGACCTGCTCGTCCATGAGGCGGGTGACCAGCGGATCGCGTCCGTACTCGCTGAGCAGCGTCCACGCCGTATAGACGACGACGGATGTGCCGCTGATCTCTTCGGCGTGAATATTGGCGTCGATGTAGTAAGCCGGTTTTTCTTGGGCCGGTCCGGTGGCCGGGTTGCACAGTTCCAAGAGCCAGACGGTCCGACCCTGGTGACTCTGACCGATGGCGTGCAGGGTGGCCATCGCGGGGTAAGCGGCGGCCATATCTTGCAGGAGTTCGGTAAGTTCTGAATAGGTCAGATAGTGATCCCAGC
>CAYZLP010000934.1:0-2504 GCA_964478635.1 uncultured Caldilineaceae bacterium | reverse complement strand
TCCAGCATGTGGAGACCGCTGATGTCGATGAGATTGACCTTGTCCATCTGCAGCAGAAGATAGCGCTGCTCCGGATGCTCTTCGATGGTGCGGCGGATCTCTTCTTCTACATGGCTCGTGGCCCCGAAGTAAAGCGAGCCCTCGATAGTCACCACGCCCAGTTGGGGGCAGACCGGCTTTTCGGGCTGGTGTTCCAGATGGGCGAAGTCCGAGTCTGGCAGCATGGAATAGACGCCGGGGTGAGAGGTCTCAGCAATGAAGCGGGCGAATGAGGCCAGCACGCCGGTGAGAACGGCGAACTCCAGCGGCAGGAAGAGGGTCGCGGCCAGCGTCGCCGCCATGATAAAGGAATCGCCTTTGGTCGTATGCCAGATCCGGCGAATCTCATGAAGATCGACCATGCGGTAGGCCGTCAGTACCAGTAGCGCAGCCAGCGCCGCCCGGGGAATGTAGGCCGCCAGAGGCGCAACGACAAACATGGCCAGGAGGACGAAAACGCCCGAGGCTACCACGGCGAGGGCCGTGCGGCCGCCGCTGGCGAAGTTGACGGCCGAGCGGGTGAAAGAGCCGGAACAGGTATAGCCGGAAAAGAAGCCCGTGGCGATATTGGCCAGCCCCTGACCCACGAATTCCTGATTGTTGTCGATATGTTCGCCGCTCTGGGAGGCAATGGCCCGGGCAATGGACATGGCCTCCACCAGGCCGATGAGCGAGATGGCCAATGCGCCGGTAGAGAGTTGACTGATCAATTGCCAGTCAAATATGGGTACGGGCGCCAGAGGAGGCAAACCCCGGGGTAGCGCGCCCAAAACCGCCACGCCGTTTTCGTCCAGGTTGAAGACAAAGACGGCAAGTGATGCGACGATCATACCTGCCAAAGCACTGGGAATTTTGGGTGTCTTCCACTGGATCAGCAGCATGACGCCGATGGTGAGCAGACCCACGGCCAAACTGGCCCAGTGAATTTGATCCAGATTGGCGACCAGGTCAAAGAGCGTTTGCAGGAAGAGCGGTGAACTCTCCACCGGGATGCCAAAAAGATGCTTGAGCTGATTGACCGCGATGAGTACGCCTGCGCCGGCCGTGAAGCCGATGATGACCGAATCGGAGACAAAGTTGACCAGCATGCCCATGCGGGCCAGACCCATTACCAGCCGGAAAATGCCGACCATGACCGCCAGCAGACCGGCCGCAGCAAGATATTCGGGCGAGCCGACCAGGGCGACTGTGGAAAGCGTCGAGAGGACGAGCAGCGACGCAGCGTTGGTCGGCCCTGTATGGAGATGGGACGAAGAACCCCATAGTGCGCCGATGATGGAGGCGACGATGGCCGCGTAGAGCCCTGTCTCAGGCGGCAACTCGGCAATAAGGGCATAGGCCATGGCCTGGGGCAACATGACCACGCCGACCGTCAGACCGGCGAGCAAATCAGGCTGCAGGTCGCGCAGATGATAATTGCGCAGGATGGTCAGCGGACGGCTGAAATAGGTGGCGGTGCTGCTCAGAAATTGACGGACTGCGCTGTCGGTATTGCCAAGGGAGGTGATCGTTGTCATGGTCCGATCCCATGCGATGGATGGGCCGGGATCTTGGGCGACGGGCGATTCCAAGCCTGGTTGTTGAACAGCAGCCAGGCTTTTCAGAGTAGCGCCACGTCAATCGACCCCGGCCACTTCATTCAGGTCGAGTGCCGCCATGGCTGCACCCGTGCGCAGCAGATTGGCCGTGACAGCGGCCTGTGTCTGCCAGCCATGGAGCCAGGGGGTCAGCGCCGGGTGATCCTGCGTCAGTTCGATGTAGCGTTTCCGGTAATCTTCCGCTTCCTCTGCCAATCGTTCGGAAAGAGCGGCAAATTCTGCGTAGGTGGCTGCCGCGCGTAGCAGGTTGAGAAACATCTGGCGTCGCTCGCCAAAGCCCCGGGGCAGGTCAAAGGCGCGCCCCAGACGGATTAAATCGGCCCGGGCCAGGTAGATGCCGCTGCTGGACGGCTGGAGCAGGTAGTCCACGATTGTCCGCAGATCGGTCTTGTCGTCATCCAGGTGAAGCATCACGCCCACGGGAGGGATGCTCTCCGCGTGCACGCCCAAGTGATTGACGTGATCGGCTACGACATCGACCGTGAGTTCGGTCAAGGCTGCGTAGAAGGGCGCGGCCGTACGGGCCATGGCTGCGGCGAAGGGCGCCAGCCAGCGCAGCAAATGGTCCGCCAGAAAATCGGCCTGGCGTACCCGTAACTGCCCTGCCGCGGTTTCCAGACCGTCACGCAGCGCATCGGCCTCAGCGCCGCACAGAAACCCCAGAAAGGCCAATTCCTCAGCGATGTGATCGTCGGCATTCTCCGGGTCCGGCCGGTAACCGGTTGCAGCCAGCGCGGCCTGAACGCGGGCGGTCTCCGCGCCGCCCAACAGGCCGGATGCATCCAGAAAGATGGCCTGGTAAGGGAAGACGTTGAAGCCGAAGGTATCCTGGTAGGCAACCGCCAGCGCATCCTCATCGAAAGGCGT
>CAYZLP010000933.1:0-2510 GCA_964478635.1 uncultured Caldilineaceae bacterium | reverse complement strand
CGCCAGAGCATGTGCTCAATGCTGTATTCCTGGGCCAGCGTGCGAATGAGGGCCGCACGGGCCGGCTCTGCCCGTGACAGGCTCACCGGTGCAACTGAACGGCGAACGGCGCCACGGATTAGCTCGGCCAGGGTTGGGGTCTGAGGCGCGGCATGGCCATCACCCTCGACCGCACCGGGCGCGCCGCGGAAGATGCGCTCCACCGAACGTCGCCAGGCCGCGTCGCCCCACAGGTTATCGAGACGAACATCGTTGCTGTCGCCCTGGGCGTCCTGCTGTTCACGCAAATAGGTGAGGCAGTCCTGCCAGAGCTGTTCGCTCAGATACGGTTGGTAGAGATGGGTCGGGCGCACGTCGGCCGGCGGCGCGGCCGGCATGATGGGCGGCGCGGCCAGAGCCTGCAGCTCGTCGTGGGCGTCGTCCAGCATCTTCTGCCAGTCGCGCAGCAGACCGTTCAACTGGCGCACCATCCGCAGGAGGCCATCGGTCGCTGCCATGCGCAGATCCTGGGTCATGGCGTCCACTGCAAGATCGACCCGCTCCCGACGCAGGCGGCTTACCCGGGTCATGGCGGCGCGATACGCGAAAATGGCGGCGCCCAGCACGCCGGCGGCAAAGCCGGCCAGGGCCAATCCGTCCCGGACGTTGTCCCAGGGTTGCTGCACCACGGCCAGGTAGCCCACGGCCATGAGGGCCACGATGCCGACAACCAAGGCCGCGCGCAGGAAGCCCTTGACGAGCGAAGGCGTCTGACCGATGGTTGCCTCATATTCGCTGCACCAGCTACGGAGGGCCATCTGCCGCTGGATCTGGGCCAGTTCCCGCTGGTTGGGCGTCGCCGCAACGGCCAGAGCCTGCTCCATCTGCTCCGCCTCGGCGCGCCAGCGCTGAATCTGCTCCCGGGCCGCGTTCAGGCCGGCGGGAGAGGCGGCAACCAGGTCGACAATCTGACGGTTCACATTGCGCACCAGGCTCGGAAAAATGCGTTGGTCGGCCGACCACTGACCGCCGGCTACGTACCACTCTGCCGTGCGCAGCCCCCAGGCTTCATCCACGGCCTCCGGCCCCACGGCCAAATCCGCATAGCCCTCGATTTCCTGAAGGTGGCGCTCGAACCCTAGCGCCCAATCGCGCGGCGCTCGACGGCGCAATTCGGCCGCCACCGGATCGGGAAAGACGAAGGCCCGGCTGGCGCGCAGATCGGCGATACGCTGGGGTGTGAGATTGGCAAAAAGATCGGGCAGCCGCGTCACCAACGCAGTCAGAGCTGACGCCTCTTCGAGCCCCAATTCCCGCAGTGTCTGGACTCGGGGCGTGCGTCGCGTCATGGCCCGCAGGAGCGGATTGGCCCCCTGGTCGTCTTCCGGCGTGCTGCGCAGAACCCACTCACGGACCAGACGGCTCTCTTCCTGGCGATTGATGGCGTGGAGAATCTGGGCCACCGGCACGTAGTCGGTCGCCGCGCCCAGCAGGCTGTAGGGGCGCGTTTCCCCCGCATGGAGGCCGATGCCCAACTGCTCCTGGACGTGCAGATTGCCGCCGGAGACGATATGGGCTTCCAGGGCATTGGCCGCCAGCACCGCGACTTCATGACTGTCGTCGGCCAGCCCCTGGTTGCTCTTTTCCCGATCCAGGAGGTAGATGTAGTCAAAGAGGGGCGCGCCCACCTGGCCGGCCAGGGTCGGATTTTGAGTGCGCACCAACGCTTCCAGCCAGGGGCGGTCACCGACCCGGCCGGCTTCGGCCACGCCGCTCAACAGTTCGAGCTCCCGCAGGGCAACATAGGTCACGGCATCTTCCCGGGCGCGGCTCAAGTCTTGGGCATAGCTACCGCTTGCAAAGAGGGCGACCACCTGGGAAATGTGCTGGCGGCCGTTGCGCTCCAGAAGCTGGGCCAGGACGGGCCAGAGAAGGGCGGAGCTGAGGGGTTCAAACAGCGGCGCCACGACGTAGAGCGTCGTCTGCACGAAGGGATCGTCGGGATCCAGACTGTCGTGGCGAATGGGATCGAGCAGGTAGGTCTCCAGCAGGCGCGCTACAGGATCGGCGTGATGGGCTGCGGCGAGAAAGAGATCCCGGCGCGTGGGCCGGCGCAGGCCGCTTTCTGTCGCATAGCGGAAATCGGACACGCCGTAACGCAGGGGCGTCAGGTGCGGCCGGGTCGCGTCCAACAACAGGACCCCCCGGCGTTCGGCTGCGGTCAACTCATAAGGCAAGCGGCGGCCCGTGCCCAAGCCGCCCAGGGTGCGCTCCACGTAATAGGGCGGCAGCGTCAGATTCTCCCGGGGGCGAAAGAGCTCGAAGCGAACCTGCCCCGGTTCGACAAATTCCGGATCGGCGACCAGCGCGCCGAAGCTGGTCACATCATGCAGTTCCGGCCCCAAAGCGCCCAACGCCGCGCGCTGTTCCTGGGCAGCCTGAAGCCGGGGCAGCAAGTGAAACATCACCTGCAGGCCCCACCCGCCAAAACAAAGAATGGCTGCCCGGGATTGGGTGTAGTTCGCGATCAT
>CAYZLP010000932.1:0-2511 GCA_964478635.1 uncultured Caldilineaceae bacterium | reverse complement strand
TCCCTGTCGAACAGCTGCGCGGTGCAGTTTACGGCAATGTCCTCAGGCAGCAGGCCGCTTCCGCCACGGCCCGCCGGCTGCCAGTCGTGTGGGACAGCGTGGACTGCATCTCCCACCTCTACGCCCAGGCCGCCACCGAAAGCCGCAGCCGCAAAGGGCGCCTCATGACCCGGGTCGAGTTGTCCCGCACGCGCCGCCATGAAGCGCAACTCGTGCAGCTCTTTGATCATACAGTCGTGACGAGCGCAGCAGATAGAGCCGCGCTCGTGGGCTTGTGGGAGGCTGCGGAGAAGGTTGGTGATGTTGTCGGCATGAATGGGTTGGTAGATGTGGCGGAGAAGGGCGGGCGATCTCCCGACTACCCGACAACCTCACAACCTCCTATCTCCATCCTGCCCAACGGCGTCGACACCACTTTCTTCCACCCGGACGGGACGCGCACTGTGCGGCCGTCCATCGTGGTCAGCGGCAAGATGAGCTATCACGCCAATGTCTCCATGGTGCTGGATCTGGTGGAGCTGATCATGCCCCGGGTATGGGATGCCGTGCCCGAGGCCCAATTGTGGATCGTGGGCAAGGATCCGCCGCCGGCCCTCACCCGGCTGGACCCCCAGTGGCGGACGGAGCGGAAGCCTCCGGCTATGGGCGCCAGCAACGGGCGGATTGTCGTGACCGGTTTCGTGGATGACATCCGGCCCTATTTGCAGCAGGCCTGGGCGGCGACCGCGCCCGTGCGCTATGGGGCGGGTATTCAGAATAAAGTGCTGGAAGCCATGGCCTGCGGTACGCCGGTGGCGGCGACGCAGCCCGCCGTGGCGGCCCTGGCCGTAGAAAATGGCCGCGAACTGCGCATCGGAAGGGACGCGGCGGAGGTGGCCCAGGCCCTTACTGCGCTCCTGGCGGATGCGGAGAGCGCCCGAGCCCTGGGAAAGAGCGGCGCAGCATTCGTGGAAGCCCGCCACAGCTGGCAGCACGCGGCGGCGCGCTTGACGGAAATCTACGCAGCCGTACAGGCGAGCAGGGGCGGCCCAGCCATGACGCCGAATCAAGAGATCTCAGAGAGAGCGAAGTGAGCGTACCATGCAGCATACGGTGGACAAACAGCAGATCCGGCGGCTACTCCTGGCCGCCATTGTCTGTGCGGTAGCCCTGCGCCTGGGTGCGGCCCTGGTCCACGGCAACGAGGTTGCGCCGCTGCCCGGCGTCTTTGACCAGCTTTCGTACCATCAGTTGGCCCAGCGCTTGCTGACCGGCCATGGTTTTTCCTTTGGCGAAACTCACTGGCCAATCACCCGGGGCGGCGAACCGACGGCCCACTGGAGCTATCTCTACACAGGCTATTTGACGATCCTGTACGCCCTTTTCGGCGTGACGCCCCTGATTCCGCGGCTGGTGCAGGCCGTTGTGGTGGGCATCCTGCACACGTGGCTGGCATACCGGATCGGCCGGCGGATATTTGGTCCGACGGTGGGGCTGGCCAGCGCGCTCATCAGCGCCCTCTATCTCTACTTCGTCTACTACGGTGGTGCGCTGATGACCGAACCGTTCTACATCGTCGGCATCCTCTGGACGTTGGACGCGGCCCTGCGCCTCTCCGCGACGAGGCGCAGCCGCTGGTATCAGTGGCTCGAACTGGGGCTTGCCATCGGCATCACGGGACTCTTGCGTCAGGTCTTCCTGCTCTTCGTCCCCGTCCTGGTCCTGTGGCTCTTCTGGACCCGGGGACGCAGGGCTACGACCCAGGGTGAAGCCACTTGGATGCGCTCCCTGGGCGGCACCTTCCTGGGCCTGGCGCTGGCCGGCCTGGTGACCATCGCCCTGATCGCGCCCTGGACCGTGCGCAACTACCAGGCGTTTGGCGTCTTCGTGCCCTTGAACACCAATTCGGGTTACGCGTTCTTCTGGGGCAACCATCCGATTTACGGAACCCGTTTCGTGGGGATTCTACCGGCCGACGGCCCATCTTACCAGGAGCTGATCCCGGAAGAGCTGCGCCATCTGAACGAGGCGGAGTTGGACAAGGCGCTGCTGGCCCGGGGCGTCGCCTTTGTGATGGACGATCCCGCTCGGTACGCGCTGCTCTCCCTAAGCCGGACGCAGGAATATTTCAAGTTCTGGCCGTCGTCTGAATCGAGTACCTTGAGCAACATCGCCCGGGTCGGCTCTTTCGGTTTGCTGCTGCCCTTCCTGCTCTACGGACTCTGGCACACGATCTTCCGCTGGTGGGGCAACGCAACCCGCAGCCAGCGGGCAGGGGCACTGCTGCTCTTGCTCTTCGCCGGCATCTACACGACCATGCACCTGCTTACCTGGGCCCTGATTCGCTACCGGCTGCCGGTCGACGCGGTCTTGATCCCCTTTGCGGCGTCGGGCATGGTCAACCTGGCGGCCCGCATCGGTTTACTGGCGCCCGGGCAACCGGGCGTGGATTCGACAAACGAATTGCGACACGCTGCTGTTCAGCCAACGGTCAAATAGAACGCGGATTAGGCGGATCGGGCGGATACTCGC
>CAYZLP010000931.1:0-2512 GCA_964478635.1 uncultured Caldilineaceae bacterium | reverse complement strand
ATCGTCTGGCCGATTGAGGAAACGGCCGACGCGGACCTGGATGAGTGGGCCTACAACATTCATGTCAATTTGGTCGGCCCGTTCTATTTGACGCGTACTGTCCTGCCGCTCATGCAGGCCCAAGGCTATGGGCGCATCGTGAACGTGAGCAGCGGCGCTGCGGCCCGCCCTATCCCCGGGTGGAGCGCCTATTGCGCTGCCAAGGCCGGCTTGGACATGTTCACCCAAGTCGTTGCGCTGGAGGTGCAGAACGCCAACATTCGGGTTAATGCACTCTATCCCGGGCTGGTAGATACGGACATGCAGGCCGACATTCGCAGCGTTGATACGAGCGAAAGCGGTCTGGATTACACCTATTGGCATGAGGCATTTGAGGAAGGGCGTTTATTAGCGCCTGCCGACGTGGCGCGGATGATCTATTGGATCGCCGGGCCGTGGGGCCGCCATGCCAACGGCCAGATCTTCAAGGCCGGTGACGCGACTTGGCTTGCGCAAGTGGCGCAGGATATACCCAAGTAATTTATACACATTTCAGTTTTGAGGAGGAACGGCAAAATGGCCTACGAGAAAATCATCGTGCCCAGTGAAGGTGAAAAAATTACCCTGCAAGACGGCGTACTGAACGTCCCCGATAATCCCGTCATTGCCTTTATTGAGGGGGACGGTACGGGCGTCGACATCTGGGCGGCCAGCCAGCCTGTGTTGGACGCTGCCGTGGAAAAGGCCTACGGCGGCCAGCGCAAAATCGTCTGGATGGAAGTCTACGCCGGTGAAAAAGCCAACGAGGTATACGGCGAGCCGATCTGGCTGCCTGAAGAGACGTTGGAGGCAATTGACGAATACCTGGTCGCCATCAAAGGTCCGTTGACCACGCCCGTCGGTGGCGGTATTCGCTCCATCAACGTGGCCTTGCGCCAACGCCTGGATCTCTACGCTTGCGTGCGCCCGGTGCAATACTTCAACGGCGTGCCCAGCCCGGTCAAGCGACCTGAGTTGGTCGATATGATCATCTTCCGCGAGAACACGGAAGATATCTACGCCGGCGTCGAGTGGGAGGCCTATTCGGGCGGCGTGGAGAAGGTCCTCGACTTCCTGCAGGACGAGATGGGCGTCACCAAGATCCGCTTCCCCAAAAGCAGCGGCATCGGTATCAAGCCCATCAGCGAAGAAGGAACCAGCCGTCTGGTTCGGGCAGCAATCCAATATGCCATCGACAACGATCGCAAAAGCGTGACTCTGGTCCACAAAGGCAACATCATGAAGTTCACCGAGGGCGCCTTCATGGGTTGGGGCTACAAGGTTGCGGCCGAGGAATTCGGCGCCAAGCCCCTGGACGGCGGTCCCTGGCACGTGCTGGACAACGGCATCATCATCAAGGACGTGATTGCTGACGCTTTTCTCCAGCAGATCCTGACTCGCCCGGCTGAATACGACGTCATTGCCACCATGAATCTCAATGGCGACTACATCAGCGATGCCCTGGCCGCGCAGGTTGGCGGTATCGGCATTGCCCCGGGGGCCAACATCAATTACGAGACGGGCCGCGCCATCTTTGAAGCGACCCACGGCACGGCGCCCAAGTATGCGGGCCAGGACAAAGTGAACCCCTCTTCGGTCATCCTAAGCGGTGAAATGATGTTGCGCCACATGGGGTGGACCGAGGCTGCCGATCTGATTCTGAACGCAACCGAGAAGACGATTGGCGCCAAGCGGGTCACCTATGATTTCCATCGCCTGATGGAAGGGGCGACGCTGCTCAGCTGCAGCGAATTTGGCCAGGCGCTGATCGACAGCATGTAAGCTGGCTGACGGCGAAAGGACGGAAATCTGGCGACACGGCATCGCTCCCCCGCCGCCAGGTTTCCGTCCTTTCGCTTTTCTGACGGGATGCCAGCCGACTCTGCCTGTCCTCGAGGTTTTTTCGGTGTGCCCTCCGTCTGTTCCGGCTCATTTCCCGCATCGGCCATCAGCAGCGCACAGCAGTCGCAATTCCCATCAGGATCCTCTGATTCCACCCCGGTTTGTGAAATACGTTACGAACATCCGCCCGATCGTATTGTACGATAGACGCAGTGTGATGCGTAGTGTTTGTAGAAGGTTGTTGGCTTCCGAAAGAGCGATTGTCGGGGCGCATAATTGTAATTCAGCTTGCATTGGGCTATCATGTCAACCGTCCGAATGCGGGCGTCATGACGCTACGGACGGACTCATCTCTATTTGGCAGCTCAACACCACCAAACAATTGTGTTTCTCTTCACGCATGATGAACTCTGAGGAGGTAGTAGAATATGCAGGCCACTAGCGTGTTGACCCTGCACCGCACCTCGATCGGCAAGAAAGCGATCATGGCGGTGACCGGGCTCATCGGCATCGGATATGTGACGATTCACATGTACGGTAACCTGAAGGTATTTCAGGGTCAGGAATACTTCAATCACTATGCCGAAAGCCTGCGCGATATCGGTGCGCCCATTTTCAGCCACCTGCACTTGTTGACCATTGCCCGTGTCGT
>CAYZLP010000930.1:0-2516 GCA_964478635.1 uncultured Caldilineaceae bacterium | reverse complement strand
CCTCCGCACCGTCGGCGGGGAGGGGCTCGACCCCAAGGAAAGGCGCTTCCTCCTGCCGGACGCGGCGAGCTGGGGGCCCGGCCGCCACCGCATCGCCTTCCGGCTCGCGGGGCAGGGCGACCTGCACTGGGCCGTGCGCATGGAGTCGGTCGTCGCCAGCGACGACCTGCCCGCCGAGCCGCACGGGCTGGAGATCGCCCGGCGCTACCTGAAGCCGGAGGAAGCCCCGGTGGAGGGCGGCGAGATGCCGATCAAGCCCGGCTACACGGTGCTCCGCCCATCGGCGCAGCCCCGGGTCGAGGCCCGGGACCTCGCTCGGGTCGCCGCGGGCGACCGCGTGCTCGTGCGCGTCGAGGTGGACGCGCCGCGGGACCTCGACTACGTGCTGATCGAGGACCCGCTGCCGGCCGGCTTTGACGTGCTGGAAGACACCTGGAGCGGCGCCTTCGACTGGCAGGAGCGTCGCGACGACCGGCAGATCTTCTTCTGCTCCCGTGTCCCCAAGGGGAAGAGCGTGTTCCAGTACGTCCTGCAGGCGACGCACTGGGGCCGCTTCACCGCCCTGGGGACGAAGGCGCACGCGATGTACCTCCCCGAGGTCCACGGTCGCGCGGCGGGTGCGAGCCTCGAGGTGGTCGATGCCCGCGCCGAGGCGGCCGACGTCGAGACGCCGCCCACGCCCGACGAGATCTACGCGCGCGCTCGCCGGCTCTTCGACGAAGGGGAGCGCAAGCTCTCGCTGGCAGGACTTCGCCAGCTTCGCGACGAGCAGCCGCTTCGGGACGAGATCGTGGAGGAGATCGAGGCCCTGCTGCTGCAGGCCGCGATCGAGGCCGACGACACCAAGGAGATCGTCCGGGCTCGCGAGGCGCTGGTGCGTCGGAACGCGGGGCGGATTCCCGGCGACTGGAAGACGCAGCGACGCATCGCCTTCGCGTACCACACGCTGGGCGAGTACGAGGTCGCGTCGCGGCTCTACGACGACCTCGTGGCCCGCGGCTTCGGGCTCGAGGTGGACTGGGCACGGACCCTCGCCGGTCGCGACCGTGAGATCGACGGCCTGGACGCCGTGGAGCAGGCGCTGCGCCGGTATCCCATCTCGAACGCCACGGCCGACATGGCCTTCCGCGTGGCCCAGCGCTACCGCGAGCTCCCGCGCCCGGAGGGTCGGGACCGACCCGCGGGGAAGCCCATGGACGAGGAGACGCTCGACGCGCTCTGGGCCTTCACGGCCTTCTTCGCCGAGACGCCTCTGGCCGACCCGGGCAACTACGCCGTCGTGGGCGCCCTGAGGCGGGCCGGCGACCTCGTCGGGGCGTCGATCGCCGCGGAGAAGTTCCTCACGCGCTTCCCCGGCAGCGTCTACGAAGACGACACGTGGTACTTCCTCGCGGAGAGCCGCTTCCGGCGCTTCGAGAAGGAACCGACGCCGTCGCGGGCCGCCGCGGTCCGGGAGGCGGCGAGGCCGCTGGTCGAGCGGCGGTTCCCGGACGGCCGGGGCAACCAGGTGGAGAGCGAGTACCGGGTGCGCGCGCTCCACCTGCTGGCGCGCGTCCATCACGTCCTCGGCGAGCTCGACGAGGCGGTCAAGCTCTACTGGGAAGCGCGCAGCCTCGAGGACGCCCGCGAGGCCTACGACTTCCTGACGGAGGAGAGGCTGGACCTCGAGGAGACGGTCGTGCTCGGCCTGGAGGGCAAGGCCTCGTTCCCGATTCGCTACCGCAACGTGGGGGAGGTCGGCTTCAAGGCCTATCCGGTCGACCTGCAGGTCCTGTTCGCCGTGCGCAAGACCCTGTCGGGGCTCCACGACGTCGACCTCTCCGGCATCGTGCCGGCCCACGCCTGGACCGAGAGCTTCCCGGACGGCCGGGATCACCTCGGGCACGAGCGCGAGGTGGCGCTGCCCGTCGAGGCGGGCAAGCCCGGAGCCTGGCTCGTGGTCGCCAAGGCGGGGGACCACGAGGCCAAGACCCTGGTCATCAAGACCGACCTCGTCGTCGTGCTCCAGCGCGTCGGGGAGAAGGTCCGCGTCTACGTCACGAACAGGGCGGGCGAGAGCGTCTCGGGCGCCTACGTCACCGTGGCCGACGGCAGTCGGATCCGCGCCCGGGGGCTGACGGACGGGCGGGGCCTCTTCGAAGCTCCGGGCGTCGGACAGACCGCCGCGGTCGTGGTGAGCGACGGCGACGCGTACGCGATCGCAAGATAGCCGAAAGGGCGCATTTCATGGGCTTCGTGTGAGCGGGGGCTCAAGCTGGGGCCCCCGTCCTTACGATGATCTCCCCAGGCCCGCTCGCACGGAGACGGCTCTCTTGCCTGCCATGCAAAACCGTAACGACTTCGTTCGCTCGATGCTCGACGACGCCGACGATCTCTTCGTCGTCCTGAATCCGGACATGACGATCCGGGACGCCAACCGTGCGTTCCGGCACCACGTCGAGCAGGGCGGTCACGGGGTGCGATTCATCGAACTCGTGGAGCGGAGTGCCCGGGACCGCGTGTTGCCTGATCTCGCC
>CAYZLP010000929.1:1395-2523 GCA_964478635.1 uncultured Caldilineaceae bacterium | reverse complement strand
TCCAACCGCACGGGCTCCATCTACCTCTGGTGTTTCTGGAAGATCGTGCGGTTGGAAACCGCACCTACGATTACTGCGGTGGCCGGTCATCCATATAGCACCAAAGTGTCTAGACGCCCCCACGCATTGCCTCTATGCTATTGACAGGCTGAGACAGCAATTCAGAATGCCGAGGATTGAGGCATGGCGGACGAAAGCGTTTCCCGTTGGGAAGCAACGCCCGAAAACTATGAGATCCGGATCAAGGGGCTCCTGGACTGCCAGTGGATGGACTGGTTCGAGGGACTCACCGTTATGCCGTTGGCCAACGGCGATACGCTGCTGGCCGGTCCCGTAGCCGACCAGGCGGCGCTCCATGGCCTCCTGCGCAAGGTGCGGGATCTGGGCATGACGCTGATTTCGGTGAACCGCATCGAGACTGATGCGCAGATTGACCCGTAGATTGCGGATGTAGCGGATGGAGGCGGAGCGCCCGGCCAACTCTTACATCGCCAGCGCACGGAGGAGTAGCATGCGCGCCATTGTATATGAACGATACGGACCCCCTGAAGTGCTCCAACTGCGGGACGTGCCGAAACCGACACCCCAGGATGATGAGCTCTTGATCAAGGTGATTGCCACGACGGCCCATGTGGGTGATACGCGGATGCGCCGTTTCGACGTGCCGCCCTGGCAGTGGCTCTTTGCACGCCTCTACCTGGGCGTCCGCAAGCCGAAGCGCTCGATTTTGGGTATGGAGTTGGCCGGGGATGTCGAGGCGGTCGGCAGGAATGTGACGCAATTCCGACCCGGCGACGCCGTCTTTGGCTCCACCTTCGGGTCCGATTTCGGCGCGTATGCCGAGTACAAGTGCATGCGCGCTGACGGTCTGTTGGCCATCAAGCCGGCCGCCATCGCCTATGGCGAAGCCGCGGCCCTGCCCGGCGGAGGCCTCACTGCGTTGAGCGTGCTGCGCAAAGCTCAGATTCAGCCCGGGCAAAGCGTCTTCATCTACGGCGCATCGGGCAGCGTCGGAACGTATGCCGTCCAGCTTGCCAGGGCCTTTGGCGCCAGCGTGACCGGCGTCTGCAGCACGGCCAATCTGGCAATGGTCAAGTCCCTGGGCGCCGACGCGGTCATCGACTACAC
>CAYZLP010000929.1:0-1295 GCA_964478635.1 uncultured Caldilineaceae bacterium | reverse complement strand
CAAGAAAGGCAACGTCATCATCAGGGTGGCGCAAGCGGCAAGCGATTGGCCGGAGTGTCAAGAAAGGACAGAAGAGACGAATGGGACGCAATAAGAAACTTCAGCTGAGCTACTTCTTCGCGGGCTTGATTCTAGCTCTTACGCTGCTGGCAGGCTGCACTCCGATCGTTCCTGAGCCTGCAGCCGACGACACCGGGTCTCCGCCCGCGCCGGAGACGGGCCTGCATGTGGCCGTCCTTCAGGGGGACTTGGCCACGGTGGAGGAGCATATCGCGGCCGAGTCGGATTTGAACGAAGTCGATGCGTACGGTTCGACGCCGCTCACGATCGCCATCACCTTTGGCAAGAGCGAGGTGGCCGAAGCCCTCATCAATGCAGGCGCGGATCTGACTCTGGGCAACAATGAAGGGTCGACGCCGCTGCATCTAGCCGCATTCTTCGGACGGACGGAGATCGTCCAGGCCCTGCTGGACCAGGGCGCCGATCCCTATTCCCGCAACGGGGACGGCGCGACTCCTTACGATCTTGCCGCAGGGCCCTTTGAGGACGATCTGTGGCTCTACGAAACGCTGGCTCAGGATCTGGCGCCCCTGGGGTTCACGTTGGATTATGACGCGCTGGCTGCAAGCCGGGCGGAAATTGCGGGGATGCTGCGTTCCCAACCGGCCGATCTGACCGGTGTGGACTACACGCCCCTGCCCGGAAGTGAGTGGCCCGTGTCGACGCCGGAAGAAGAGGGGTTGGACCCGCTGCTGGTGGCGGAACTCTATCGGGATGCGGCCGCACTGGAGATGTTGTACAGCCTCCTGATCTTCAAGAACGATCGCTTGATTGCGGAAGGCTATTTCAATAGCGGGGCCGTGGGCCGGCAGGATCTGCTCCAATCGGTGACGAAAAGCTTTACGTCAGCCCTGGTGGGCATCGCCCTGGAAGAAGGCTGTCTCTCCAGCCTGGACCAGACCATGCTGGAATTCTTCCCGGAATACGCCGATGCACTCTCCGATCCGAGAAAAGCGGAGATCACCATCCGCGAACTCCTGCAGATGCGTGCCGGTTATCCGTGGGAGGAGAGCGATCCCGAGTTCTGGTCGGGGCTGCTGGCCGGCACCACGCCCGCTCTGCTGGTCGATTTTCCGCTTGTCAACGAACCGGACGCCGAGTTCCAGTACAGCAACATCAGCTCTCACCTCCTGGGCGTCATCGTGGCCCGGGCCTGCGAAACCGACCTGCTCTCCTTCGCCCGGGAACATCTCTTCGGGCCGTTGGACATTGAATCCAGCACCTGGCTGCAGGAT
>CAYZLP010000928.1:0-2523 GCA_964478635.1 uncultured Caldilineaceae bacterium | reverse complement strand
GCCCCCGCAGCCAGCGCAACCGCAAATTCGCCCACGCCGGCCGCTACATCGACCGGGCGCGCCTCCACCCGACGGGCGAAGCGCTGGCGGTGAACAGCCGGGGCAAGGCCTTCACCTTTTTTAACTTCGACGGACCAGTTCTGCAGCTTGGCAAGCGAGACGGCGTGCGCTATCGATTGGCCGACTGGCTCAACGATGGCCATCGCTTGGTCATGGTCAGCGACGATCCGGGTGAAGAGACCCTGGAAATTCACGATACGACGCCCGGCGCCGGCTCGGTGCGGCTGGAAGGACTGGATATCGGCAGGGCCGTCAATCTGCGCGTCTCGCCGACGCAGGACAAAGTTGCGCTCTCCAATCATCGCCACGAACTCCTGATCGTCGATCTCGCGCAGGAAAGCCTGACGCTGGTCGATCGCAGCCCCTTTCGGCGCATCGGGGGCTTCGACTGGTCACCCGACGGCCGCTGGCTGGCTTATGGATACAGCGGATCTTCGCAGACGACGGAGATTCGGCTATACCGGCTAGAAGATGCTTCGACAAGCTCAGCACAAGTCGCTTCGACAAGCTCAGCACAAGTCGCTTCGACAAGCTCAGCACAAGAGGACGGGACCGTTGAGACGGGCGGGTGGCCGAATCCGGTGCGGGTAACGCGGCCCGTGCTGCACGATGTACAGCCCGCATTCGATCCCCTGGGCCGATATCTCTATTTTCTGAGCGAGCGGGAATTCAACCCGGTCTATGACGGGCTGCATTTCGATTTGGGCTTCCCCTGGGGCATGCGCCCCTATTTGATCACCTTGCGAGCGGACCTGCCCAATCCGTTTGTCCCCCATCCCGAATTGGCCGAGCGAGATGACGAGCCCGACGACGAGGAGGAGGCCGGCCCCGAAACCGACGATGGGTACGACGAAGAGGAAGAAGACGGCCCGGAGATCGACGGCTTGGATGAGGCCGCGGACGAAGATGACGAGGATGATGACGGCATGACCGGCGACGACGCCGGGGATGATGACGTCGCCAGCACCACCGGCGTGGCGCAAGCCCATCGAGCAATTGGAGCCACTACGCCCCGGCGTACCGGGACCATCCGGCATGAGATCGACGGCACAGGCGACCCTTCCTCCCTGACCCCGGCATCAGATCCAGAAGATAACCCACAGCCGGATGAAAACGACGGCGGCGAAGCGGAGGATATTGCCCATTCGCCCCAACAGCCTCAGGGCATCCGCATCGACCTGGAAGGGATCGAACAGCGCGTTTTTGCCTTTCCCGTACAGGACGCACGCTATGGCCAGATTGCCGGGCTAAAGGATAAGGTGCTCTTCAGCGAGTATGCCATCCATGGTTCCCTAGACGGTGAGAGCGATTTCGACGATGCAGAATCGCTGGAGGAAGGGACGCTACGGGCCTACGTCTTCAAGGAATTCAAAACCGAAACGCTGGTCGAAAATCTACGCTGGTTCGATCTGGCCCGGGACTGGAGCAAGCTGCTCTATGCCAGCGGCGGCCGCCTGCGCGTGATCGACGCCGGCGAGAAAGCGCCGTCCAGCAACGGCCATCCGCGCAAGAGCGGATGGCTGGATCTGAACCGCATCAAGCTTTCCATCGATCCCCAGAGCGAGTGGGAGCAAATGTTCCGGGAAGCGTGGCGCCTCCAGCGCGATCAGTTCTGGACGGAAGATATGAGTCAGGTCGACTGGCAGGAAGTCTATCGCCGCTACTTCCCCCTCATCCAGCGGGTCAGCTCGCGCAGTGAATTCAGCGACCTCATGTGGGAAATGCAGGGCGAGTTGGGCACCAGCCACGCCTACGAGTTCGGGGGTGATTATCGACCCCGTCCCTACTATCGCCAGGGCTATCTTGCCGCAGACCTGGTGTGGGACGAAGCGGCCGGCGGCTACCGAATTGCGTCCATCATCCAGGGGGATGCCTGGGATCGCAAGGCGACCTCGCCCCTGGCCGAATCGGCCTATCGCATCAAGCCCGGCGATGTGCTTACCGCGATCAACGGTCAGGCGCTGGATGCATCCAATGGACCGGCACAACTGCTGGTCAATCTGGCCGATGAAGAGATCCTGCTGACGCTGCAGGAGGGGAAGGCGAAGGGTGAGGATGGTGAGAAGGAGATCGCAAGCACGCGGAGCGTGGTGGTGCGGACGTTGGCGGATGAGGCCCCAGCGCGCTACCGGGCCTGGGTCGAGGCCAATCGGCGGCGCGTCCACGAGGCTTCCGACGGGCGGGTCGGCTACGTGCACATTCCCGATATGGGCCCCAAGGGTTACGCGGAGTTTCACCGGGGCTATCTCGCCGAGATTGACCGGGATGGGCTTGTCGTCGACGTGCGCTACAATGCCGGCGGCCATGTTAGCCAGCTCATTCTGGAGAAGCTCGCCCGCCGGCGCATCGGCTATGATCTGTCTCGTTGGGGCGGGATGATGCCCTATCCCGTGGAATCGGTAGCCGGCCCCCTGGTCGCGCTGACCAACGAGCATGCAGCCAGCGACGGCGACGTCTTCTGCC
>CAYZLP010000927.1:0-2528 GCA_964478635.1 uncultured Caldilineaceae bacterium | reverse complement strand
CACGCAAAGCCGCCAAGCTGCGCGAAGTCGCCGCCCATTACGTGCAGGAACATGGTTGGGATGGCCCGTGGCGGATTGACGTGGTGGCCGTGCAGATGGATGTCGGCGGGCAGCTCCGGGCCATCGACCACATCCGCGGCGCAGTCACCGGTTGACGCCGGTCTCGCCTCCTGATACGATCCCAAGATCATGACGCTGCCATCACATCCGCCCCTCATCGTTCTGACCGGTCCGACGGCCGTGGGCAAGACAGAACTGAGTCTCACCCTCTGCGAGCGCTTTGGCGGCGAAGTCATCAGCGCCGACAGTCGCCAGATCTACCGTATGATGGACATCGGGACCGCCAAGGCCACTCCGGCCGAACGCGCACGCGTGCGCCACCATCTGCTTGATATTCGCAACCCTGACGAAACGCTGACCGTCGCCGAGTATCAGGCCTTGACCTACGGCGTGATCGACTCACTGCATGACCGGGGCCGCGTCCCCGTGCTGGTTGGCGGCACTGCACTCTATATCCGCGCTGTGGTGGAGGGACTCCGCTTTCCCAACGTGCCGCCGGATCCGGTCCTGCGCGCCGAACTGGAGGCAGACCTGGCCAGTCACGGCGTAGCCGCCCTGTTCCATCGCCTGCAGCAGCTGGACTCAGCCACTGCTGCCGTCATCGATCGGCGCAATCCCCGGCGCGTCCTGCGCGCGCTGGAAATCTTCCTGCTCACGGGCACGCCCAAGGTTGAATTGGAGGGCGCCGTTCCGCCGCCCTATACGGTCGTGCAAATCGGCTTGACGCGCCCCCGACCGGCCCTTTATGCGCGTATCGATCGTCGCGTGGTGCAGATGGTTGACCAGGGTCTGGTGGAAGAGACGGCCAGCCTGCTCGCTGCAGGCTACGAACCTACCCTGCCGTCCATGACGAGCCTGGGATACCGGGAGATTATCGCTTATCTTGCCGGCGAAGTCACCCTGGCTGAAGCCATCGAACGAATCCAGCATGAGACGCACCGCTTCGTCCGTCACCAATCAACCTGGTTCCGGCGCATGCCGCGGTTGCAATGGTTCGATCTGGAGACCACCGCATCCGAAGTAGTTCTGAGCACTGTGGAGGCGCACCTACGGTCGCCGGATTAAATCTCTATCCGACATTGAAACAATTTTCCGAGGAAGAAATGTGTCTTCCTGCATCAATTTTCGGCCATTGCCAGCCTATTCAGTTCCCACTATAATGTAGGGACATGATCCATACGGAGCCTTGCTGCCGATGCAGCGTGGGGTGTACAGGGCCCAGGCCGGGCGCCGAGCAACTGCATCTTTCTTTCGACTCCGATGGAGCGTATTCTGCCGGGGGTCATGATGGCTCGATCAAACTTCACAGATTCTGACGAAGCAAGAAACGAAGGCGACGACAGGCGCTCGCAGCAAGACGAAGACAGAAGTCAGTCGACGGGCCGCGAATCCTCAAACGGCGCAGATGGTCATGGCCACGGCGTAAACGGGCATTACGCCAACGGCACATCCGCCGATACCCACCATCAATCAGGCCAGGGTGAATCCGCTGACGGCCCGCGCGCAACGCCCGGGAACGCCGCTGGCGGCGATCTGCTCAGCCCGCCCGGCGAAACGCCCTTTGCAGTCCGCGCCCAGCTGCTCTTTCCAGACCTGCCAACGGCCGATGGCAAGGACATCCTGCGCATCAAACCAAGCCAGGACGAAGTGCAGGCCCTGGAATATTTGATGGAGCAGTTGTCGCCCAGTTTCAGCGAAGATGATCGTACGCGGCTCCTCAAGGCCTACCTGGTTGCCAGCTATGCCCACCGGGCACAACAGCGTCGCAGCGGTGAGGCCTACATGACGCACCCCATCGCGGTGACCACGATTTTGGCCGAGCTCAATCTGGATGCCGACACCCTCTCCGCCAGTCTCCTCCACGATGTGGCCGAGGACACCGAGTTCAGCATTGAATATTTGGAAGAGCAGTTCGGTCCCGTCATCGCAAAATTGGTGGACGGCGTCACCAAGCTGAAGCGCATCAACGAACTGAGTAAGGTCAAGAACAGCAGCAGCGGCGACCGTACGTCCAGCATGAGCGACGCCAAGGCCGAGTCCTTGCGCAAGATGTTCCTGGCCATGGTGGATGATATTCGGGTCGTGCTGATCAAGCTGGCCGATCGTCTCCACAACATGCGCACCCTGGAATCCCAGCCAACGCACAAGCGCAAGCGCATCGCCCGGGAGACGCTGGACGTCTTCGCACCGCTGGCCAATCGCCTGGGCATCTGGCAGATGAAGTGGGAGCTGGAGGATTTGAGCTTCCGCTACGTTCAGCCCGAGACCTACCGCGAGTTGGCCGATTTTGTCGATCACAAGCGCAGCGCGCGGGAGAAATGGGTTTCCAAGACGGAGGAAGAGCTAAAGGCGGCGCTAAAGGAAGCCGGTGTCCAAGCCGAGATCAGCGGACGACCCAAGCACATCTACAGTATCTGGAAGAAGATGCAGCGCAAGGGCGTGGATTTTACCCAGATCTATGATATTCA
>CAYZLP010000926.1:0-2529 GCA_964478635.1 uncultured Caldilineaceae bacterium | reverse complement strand
ATGCTGCTGCTGGGCATTGTCGAACATTTGCTGCTGGTGGCCCCCCTGCCCATAACCCTTTTCGGTTGGGGCGTGCGCTCGCTGTCCGCAAAGCCTGAGTTTGAAAACGGGACCGGACACGACAATAGCCAGCTATTGGTCGAGCGTTTGGAAATGACAGAGCAAGAACGACCACGGAGCTTGCCCCTGCCGGCTTTCCGGGAACAGCAATGGGAGAGTTATCGAGCATGAGTACCGCCTCCGCCATCCCCGGGCTTGCCCAGGAGCTGAGCGTCACGACGCGGGCCGGGCAGGCCACAATGGCCCAGCCCCAGACCATGACGCTGGAACGACCTTGCGGTCCTTTCGTCATCGATATTTGGGAGGCCCGGACACCGACTGACCTGGCGCCGGTACTGCTCATTCACGGCTGGGGCGGTTCCGGCGGTTATTGGCGCCAGACCGCAGAGGCGCTGGCAGCCCACAACCGGGTGATCGTCCCGGATCTGCCGGGCACCGGCCGCTCCCTGCCCGTTGCTGCGCCCCAGGACATCTATGATCAAGTGGCCACGCTGGGCGCGCTGCTGGACGAGTTGGGGCTGGAGACCGTGCAGGTCGTCGGCCATTCCATGGGCGGCGCCATGAGCCTGCTGCTGACCGACGCCTATCCCGAGCGGGTCTCCCGCCTGGTCTTGACCTCCACCTGCTTCTTCTTGAATGAACAACAGGAGCAGACCTACCGGGCGATCATGAAGTTTACCTATTTGACCATGCGCTTCCGCCATCCCCTGTTCATGATGGTGCCGGGAATGACACGGATCATGGGCGCACGCTATTTCTACCGCGTGCCCGACGATCCGGCGCTCTTGCGCCAGGGCCTGGCCGATTACATGACGCTCGACCTGGATACGGCGATTGCCTGCGCCGACAACGCGACCGATGCCGCCATTCCTGCGGCCGGCACGCGTATCCGGACGCCGACTTTGCTGATCGCCTGTCGCCAGGATCAGGTCATGCCCGTGGAGAATGTGGATTATACGGCAGCGACGATTCCCGACAGCACGGTCCGCTGGATCGAACAGTGCGGTCATCTGCCCATGGTGGAAAAGCCTGCCGAGTATCTCGCCATCCTACAGGATTTTTTGGATCTAGAGTGATGAGTGCCTATTCAGCCGAACAACTGGAAAAACGCAACCGCAGCAAATGGACGAAGGTCCAGGCGATCCTGGCCCCGATTCAGTTTCTCGTCTTTTTGATCAGCCTGGCCCTGGTGATTCGGTATCTTGTCACCGGCAACGGCTATGTTATCGCCAACATCAGCGTCCTGATCAAGATCGCGCTGCTCTGGGTGATCACCATTACCGGCATGTTTTGGGAGAAGGAAATGTTTGGCCGCTACTTCCTGGCGCCCGAATTTTTCTGGGAAGATGTGGGCAATGCGATTGCGCTCTTCTTTCACAATCTCTATTTTGTCGCCCTTTGGCTGGGCTGGTCCCACCGGGAAATCATGTTGTTGATGCTGGTGGCCTACAGCACCTACCTGATCAACTGCGCCCAGTTCGTGGCCAGGGGGCTCCAGAGCCGGCGGCAGCGCATGGCCTTAGACACCCAGAGCATGCCTTCCCAATGAGACGCACGCGTGCAGTTGTCATCCCCGAACCGGGGCGGGTAGAACTTCGGGAAATCGCGCTCAAAGAAGTCGGCCCAACCGATGTGCTGATTCAGACTGCTTTTACCTCCATCAGCGCCGGCACCGAGCGCATGCTGCTGGCAGGACAGATGCCCCATCCGCAGTTGCGTCTGCCGGTCGTGCCCGGTTATGAAACGGTGGGCCGAATCGAAGCGATCGGCAGCGAAGTCGATCCCGCTTGGGTGGGACGCCAGGTCTACGTCGGCGGCGCCCTCTGTTACGCCGACTACAACGCCGCCTGGGGCGGCCAGTCGGCGGAGTTGTTCACCGACGTTTCCCGGGTCGTCCCCCTGGAAGGGATGGCGCCGGAACAGGGCGTGCTGCTGGCTCTGGCCGCCACGGCCCTGCATGGCGTCGAACGTGCGGCCATCGGCCCCGACCGGCGGGTTCTCGTCCTGGGGCAAGGGCCGGTCGGTCAGCTGGCGGCCCGCTTCGCCCTGGGGGATGGGGCCTGGGTAGCGGCGTGTGACCGCAGCGCAAGCCGACTGACGCGATCGGTCGGTGACGTGATCATCGAGGTGGATGAGGCGGGGCTGGGCGAGGCATTGCGCAGCGCGCTGCCGGGACCGGTCGACGTGATCGTGGAGGCGACCGGCTCCATGGAGGCCCTGACGGAAGCCCTGCCCTACCTGGCCGTCGGTGGGACGGTGGCGCTGTTGGGCTACTACGCCCGGCTAGATCTGCCCTACATGCCGCTCTTCCTCAAGGAAGCGCAGTTGGTGACGGCCAAAGAGTGGGCGCCCGGTGACCTGATTCGCTGCCGCGACCGGATCGTCCACGGGACGCTGGATGTTGCGCCGCTGATCACGCACCGGCGTTCCATTGATGAAGTAGAGACGGCCTACGATGTTGCGCTGAAT
>CAYZLP010000925.1:0-2530 GCA_964478635.1 uncultured Caldilineaceae bacterium | reverse complement strand
GGATCGGGCCGGTTGCGCCCCATCTGCATGACCCGTTCCCACAGGCTGGGCTCGCGCTGCGTTGTGACGGCGGCCGGCCGAACCAGCGAACCATCGTCGAAGAGATAACCGTTGGGTGCCCGAGAGTAGAGCAGAGGCAAACCCCATTCAATGCCCTGGTTGAAACGATAGAGCGCATTGCGCGCATCGGTCACGGCCGCGGCAATGGGTCGATAGCCGGCCAGACCGCCGTACAGCGCGTGGAGAAAATGCATGGTCTCCTCGCGCGCCAGGGATTGGGGCAGAGCGATGGCGGCCGGAACCTGGCGTAGTACCATGTTGTGGGCGACCTGGGCAAAGGGATTGTGGCGAATGCCGTCTGTAAAATCGTCGCAAGACTGGAGGACTGCCAGACGCAGCGGATAGTGGTCGCGCAGCAACGTTCCCAGGTGCAGACCGCTGACCGTACGCCCACGCCTGATTTCATCCTCGAAAACCAGCTGACCGTCATCGCTCAGAGGATTGTCGATGCCGTGACCGATGAAGTGCAGCACATGGAATTTATCCTGCCGCAGACGACGCTGCAACTCGAAGAGAGATGGCTTGGCCAGCCTTTCGACCAGGAGCCGTTTCTCTCGGGCCAGGGAATCAATCGAGTCGACCAGGTCGTACCATTTGCGCTGGCCGTCAAACTGGGCGTAGGTGTCGGGTTCGGCCACAACCGTGAGCACGCGCAGGGGAGGCTGTACCGGAATGGCCTCGACATGGTGCATTAGGTCCAGATGACGAACCAGCGGCGTGTGCACCGACAAGGTGAGAAACTCGTTGGTTTCGGAATCAAACAGAAATTCCCACGGCAGATGACTGAGGCGAGGCGACTGGGAGAGATCCAGCCGGACGCAGAGACTCGCCCGGCTCTGATAGGCCATTCGCATACTGTTGCGATAGGCCGCGCCCACTTCCCCGGCGAAGAGCGCAGCAAAGAGACGGCCGCCCATCACCCGGGCAATGCGCCGCTGCTCCGAAGGATCGAGCTCGCGCCGGCGTTCCACTGTGCCCCAGAGTTGATCCAGGTCCTGCTCGGAAAGGGGCAAGATGAAGCGCGCCGAACCGGTCCCGTCGGGCGCCTCCACCAGGCGGGTAAGATAGCCTTCGTCCGTTTCGTCAATCGTCAAGTCAAAATTGTAATAGACCGGTTCCATTCCTCACATTGTATCGTGCTAAAATCAACAGCGTCAAACAAAGCGCGGCAAACGGCAACATGGACCGCGGAAACGACCGAATCAGGCCAGATTTGCCCGATCTTTTCAGGTCAATCCGGAAAGATCCGCAGTATCTGCGTTTATCCGCGGTCCATCATGCACGCTAATCGGAGGTGGCGAATGAATATTCTTATAACAGGCGGCGCGGGTTTCATCGGGAGTCACCTGGTGCGGGCCTTGCTCGAACGGGGAGACAGTGTCGCCGTCCTGGACAATTTGAGCACCGGACGGTTCGCCAACATCGCACCCTTTGCCGGTCACCCTCGCTTCCAATTCGCCATCGACGACCTCAACAACACCCTGGTCCTGGATCGTCTGGCCAGCCAGAGCGACGCCATCGTGCATCTAGCTGCGGCCGTGGGCGTTCAGCTGGTTGTGGAGCGCCCCACGGAGACGATTGAGACCAATGTGCTGGGTACCCACGCCGTTCTGGCCACGGCCCGCCGCTATCGCTGCCGGACGCTGATTGCCAGCACCAGCGAGGTCTATGGCAAGGGCGTGCGCGTCCCATTTAACGAAGACGACGATCTGCTCCTGGGACCGTCCAGCCGCAGCCGCTGGAGCTATGCCGCCAGCAAGCTGCTGGATGAGTTTCTGGGCCTGGCTGCCTTTCGAGAATATGAATTGCCGGTCACGGTCGTGCGCTTTTTCAATACGGTCGGCCCCGGCCAGAGCGGGCGATACGGCATGGTTGTGCCCCGTTTCGTGCGCCAGGCCCTGGGCAACGAACCGATCACCGTCTATGGCACGGGCGAGCAGAGCCGCTGTTTCTGCCACGTCAGCGACACGGTTCGCGCCCTGCTTGCCCTACTGGATGAGCCGGCAGCAGCCTCGGGTGAGATTTACAACATTGGCAGCACCGAGGAGACCCGGATCGAGGAACTTGCCCAAAAAGTCATCCATCACACCGACAGCCGGAGCGAAATCACCTACATTCCTTATGGAGAAGCCTACGCGCCGGGCTTCGAGGATATGCAGCGCCGTGTGCCGGACATCGGCAAGATTCGGCGGACCGTGCAGTGGCATCCCGTTCATACGCTCGACGAGATTCTGGCCGATGTGAGCGCCTATGAACGAGCCAGACTTTTTGCCTAACTTTCATCCGATTTTCACGTCCCCTTCATGGCAGCGAATTAGGCTACCTTCGCCAAACCCCTCAGCGGGGACACCATCCGTATTTATTTGGAGATTCGAAATGCAGTCTATGTGGATTCAAGTTTTGAGCCGGAGAACGGCAGGCGCCGTACTTGCGGCCATGATTATGGCGATGGGCCTGCTCACGCCGTCGG
>CAYZLP010000924.1:0-2531 GCA_964478635.1 uncultured Caldilineaceae bacterium | reverse complement strand
GATCAACACTTCGACCGTCTCCGGGATCACGGCTTCCATCTTCACGCCGGTCGGCAACACAACCTGCGGTCGCACATTATGGACGCCGGGCGCCAATCCCGACAAATCCAGGATGACGAACATATCGTCGGCTTCCAGCGATTCCAGCAGGGAGACGGGGCCGCTGATGATGACGTCGACTGCCTCCAGCGCCACGTCGGCCGTCTCATTTGCGCCCAGACCGTCGATAATGGGCGACAGGGTGATGGTCTTGCCGCTTTCGATGGCCGTAATCGTCGCCGAGACGATCACCGTGTTGCGCCCGTCCGCGGTGGTGACGCCCTCCGGCAAGAGCAGCTCGACCGGGCGGGTGAAGTCGGCAGTGGCATCATCCAACGAGAAGACGCTCGTTTCCACCGATCCGGGCACATTCACCAGAATATCGGGATCGCCGATGAGGGTCACCGAGGACGGTTCAACGCGCAGGGAACTCAGGCGATAGCCCGTGGCCGGTTCGCCTTCCAGATCCGGACGGACGGCCACCTCCTTGCGGCCCGGCGTCTGGTCGATGGGCAGGACCACCGTCACCTCTCCCGGCTCAATGGTCACGCCCGGCACCGGCAGGTTCTGGCTGCTGATGGCCTGGAGCGGCAGCGCCGTTTCGACCTGGCTGCGTTCGCTGCCGTCCAGCTCAATGGTGCTTCCCACGTGGGAAATCTGATTGATCTGGCTGGTGCGCCCGGTGACGCTGGCTTCAGTTTCACTGGGAATGGCCTCCTGCCGCTGATAGCCGTCGGCCGGTTCCCCGTTGACCGTGATGCGCACGGGAACGACCTTGGTCTCCACTTCCTCGAGTTCGACCGTGAACTCCGTGGGGTTCTGATCGACGATGTCGACGCGCGGGTCCACCTGGTCGATCTCGACGTTCACGATATGGCTGCCGGTCGGCAGTCCGGTCAGGTCGACGTAGGCCGTAAAATCGGAACGGTAATCCATGGCCTCCCAAGAGCGGATGGGCGCGCGCAGCACCAGCTCGACAGAACGGTCGCCCAGATCCTGTTTAGGGCTCAGCCCTTCATCCGGGCCGCGTACTTCTACGGGCACGCTGACCGGATATTCGTCCTGGACCATGGGGTTCTGCTCGTTGACGGCGATGATCCATACAACCAGAGCCAACACCAGGGAGAGAATATAGGTGCCGATCCGTTCGACGGTTCTGTTCCAGCGGGTCAGCTCTTTGGGCTTCTTGACGCTGCCTTGCAGTCCGTTTTGCGTTGGCGTTTCGCGCGTTGACGGCTGTTCGGCCTTCGATTCACTCATCACGCCTCACGCATTGTAAAAGTCGCTCAGCAGTTTGCGCAGCCGGTTGCTGTCCAGGCGCAAAATGCGGCCGTTGCGCGCCACCGAGATGGCGCCCGTTTCCTCGGAGACGACAACCGACATGGCATCGGACTGTTCGGTGATGCCGATTGCGGCCCGGTGACGTGTGCCCAGCTGAGAATCCTTCAGCTCTCTCTGGGTCAGAGGTAGCACGCAGCTGGCCGCCGCCACCGTGTCGCCTCGAACAATGACCGCGCCATCGTGCAGCGACGTATTGGGATAGAAGATGGTCGTCAGCAGCTCCGTCGACAGGATGGCGTTCATGGACACGCCCCGTTCGATCAGGTCCGTCAGGCCCGTGGAACCCTCAAAGACGATGAGGGCGCCGTGTTTGCGCTCAGCCATTTGTTCGACAGCGCGCACGACCTCGCTGATGAGTTGCTGCTTGCTGGCACTTTCCGTCCTGCGCATGGCCAGGGGAGCCGTTCGCCCGACCCGCTCCAGCGCGCGTCGCAACTCCGGCTGAAAGATGACCGGGATTGCAAAGAGAAAGACGGGCGCACTGACCCGTAGCAGCCAGTTGAAGGCGGTCAGTTCGACGGTGGAGGCCAGAATCAGCAGCACGATGCCCACGACCAGCATGCCGCGCAAGAGTTGGATCGCTTGGGTGCCGCGGAAGATCAGCAGCACGAAATAGATCAGCATGGATACCAGGAGGATATCCAGCAGGCTTTGCGCTTCTTTGAGCCGCGTAAGGGATTCTAGAATCTCCGTCATCGTGAAGCTGCTTTGCAGGTAACTCTCGACAAAATAATCCGCCCTACGTCAGGGGTATGTGGCCGAGCAGATGGGCCAGCAACGCCTTCTGGGCGTGCAATCGGTTGTGGGCCTGGGGGAAGAGCAGGCTGTGGGGGCCGTCGGCTACCCCATCCGTGATCTCTTCGCCCCGGTGGGCAGGCAGACAGTGCAAGACTTTCACGTCTGCGTTCCCGGTGCGGGCCACCAGGGCCTCGTTCACCTGGTAGGGTGGAAAGACGGCCAGGCGCGCGGCCGTTTCGGCCTCCTGTCCCATGCTCGTCCAGACGTCGGTGTAGAGCACATCGGCCCCGATGACGCCGTCCAGATCGTCGGTCACGGTAACATCGGCGTCGCTCTCGTCCAGGAGCGCCGGGTCGGGTTGATAGCCCGGCGGCGAGACGATGTTAACGGCCATACCGACCTTGCCTGCTGCG
>CAYZLP010000923.1:0-2533 GCA_964478635.1 uncultured Caldilineaceae bacterium | reverse complement strand
GTACCCGAAGTCACCGGCAGTGCAGACCCCAATACGGCCTTGTTTACGCTGGCCATGCTCACCGGGCTGGTCATGCTGTTGGCCGGCCTCTTCCGTCTCGGTTCCTTGATCCGCTTCGTGCCCAATTCAGTCATGGTCGGCTTCATCAACGCGGTTGCCGTACTCATCATTCTCGGACAACTGGACGATTTCACCGGATATGAGAGCGCCGGGGCGAACAAGTTCGTCAAAGCCCTGAACTTATTCCTCAATCTCGACCAGATCCATGTGCAAACGCTTCTGGTGGGGTTGCTCACCATCGTGTTGATTCTCGTGCTGGAGAAGACCAATCTGAAGGCGTTCGGCATGGTTGTGGCCATGGTTGTCACATCACTGCTGGTACCTGCGCTGCGATGGGAAGAGGTGCTCCAGGTCAAAGACATTGCCGATCTGCCCAGTGCATTGCCCCGGCCCGTACTGCCTTCTCTGGCGCTCATCCCGAATCTGTTGATTCCTGCCCTGTCACTGGCTTTTGTCGGCCTAATGCAGGGTGCGAGCATCAGCGGCTCCATCCCCAATCCGGACGGCAAGTTCCCCGATGTTTCACGCGATTTTGCGGGGCAAGGCATGGCCAATATCGTGGCCGGGATCTTGCAGAGCACACCAGTGGGCGGCTCCATGTCGGCTACCTCAATCGTCGTCAACGCCGGCGCCCGCTCGCGCCTGGCCAACATCGCTGCAGGGCTGGTCATCGCAGTCATCATTTTGCTCTTCGGGAGCTTCGTCGGTGCCATTGCCATGCCCGCGCTGGCCGGTCTGTTGATCGTTGTGGGCGTCCGCACCTTGAAGTTGGACCGAGTCGAGTCGGTCCTGCGAACGGGACTGGTCCAGCAGGTCGTCATGACCATTACCTTTGCGCTGGCGCTGCTGATTCCGCTGCAGTATGCCGTCCTGTTGGGCGTGGCTCTGGCTGTGATTCTGTTTATCTTTCAGCAGTCAAACAAAATCCGGGTGGTGCAGTGGGTATGGGCGCCGGGAGCTTTGCCCATCGAAGCTGACGCACCGGAGTTCATCCCGCCGCAAGCAGTCACGGTATTGGTTCCCTACGGCAGCCTCTTTTACGCAGCCGCCCCCGTGTTTGAAGAACAGTTGCCCAAGGCGACAGCCGACACGCGTCACGCCGTGGTGATCATTGCCCTGCGCAATCGAACTGAATTTGGCAGCACATTTATTGATGTACTCAGCCGCTATAGCGCAGACCTGCGCGAACATGAAAGTAAGCTCATGCTGGCAGGCGCCACGCCAGAGGCCAAGGAGCAAATTATCCGCACCAAGTTAATGGAGACCTTGGGTCGCGAGAATCTCATCTTGGCAACGGATCAGGTGGGCGAGTCCGTCCTGGAAGCCGTGCACGAAGCTGAACGATGGATCGCCTCAACCGCAGGGCAAAAACCGGCCGACCATGTGAACACGGATGCGACGAAGCGGGCAGACTAGTACAGATCGGCGTGAATACCACGACAGAAATCCGGCACTTCTACCTCTGGTCGCAACTGTATGAGGATTTCTGCCGGGATTCACTAGGCGCAATCCGTACAATCCGTCATGCGCGCAAGGATTTCTAGGGCCGATCGGTGCACGGCGAAGAATCTCCAGGCAGATTCAGTGGCGACACTTGTCAACGGAAGGACTACATCATGGACTTGGGTTCATTTGACTTCAATCAATTCTTCGACCTGTTCCTGCTGCTGTTGATCGGGATGGGACCTAAGATCGCGCTGGTTCCATTCTTGGAAACGACCCAAGGTATGGACGCAGCCACGCAGAAACGTGTCGCCAATCATATGGTGCGTACTGCCTTGGGCACGGCACTCGTTCTGCTCATGCTTGGCTGGTTTCTCATGCGGCTGCTCCATTTCACCTCAGGTGCAGCCAACGTGGCCGGCGGATTTGTGCTGTTGCTCTTGGCGCTGCAAATGTTTGCCAGCCCAGGCAAGACCGAAGAGGTTGAGCATCCCCCTGCGCGCGATCCCCTTGCGACCGCAACGTATCCACTGGCCGTGCCCTATCTGCTCAATCCGGCCGGCATTGCGGCTCTGGTCATCATCTCCAATGATATCGACAGCGTACTTGCGGGGATCATCGCCGTAGCCACGGTCTTATTGGTGGCGCTCATCGATTTTGCCGTCTTTCGCAACATAGACAAGCTGACCAAACATCTCAATCCCTCGCGCCTAGCCGTAACCGAGGCAGTTTTTGGCGTCTTGCTGGCAGCCTTGGCCATCCAGTTCATGGTCGTTGGCTTGAGTGACATGGGCGTCATTGCGGCCATTGGCCATTGATCTGTGGGTCGAGGGACATTTGCCTTTACTCCTGCGCCAATAAGAGTCTCGCTTTCTTGGGCGATTCTCTCTGTTACGCCAGATCAACCTCCGCTACGGAGGCGGTCCGGACAACGCCACCGGAATCTCCTGCGCCAGGGTCATGGCCGCAACGGTTAAGGTGCACGTATAGGCGTAGATCTCCACGCCGGCTGCGGCGGCATCCACCAACG
>CAYZLP010000922.1:0-2537 GCA_964478635.1 uncultured Caldilineaceae bacterium | reverse complement strand
GACAGCGGCGGCATGCTCTTCGACTATCCCTATGCCCCTTCCGAAATTGTCTCCGTGCTGGGCGCCTGTAAAAGCGTAACGGGCGCGGCGAGAATTTCAGCGCCCGATCGCTACATCGTTCCCGACAGCCGGTACAACGAATTCTTGCAGGCAGCCACCGATCCCGACGAAGCCAATTACTGGGACGTCGTGCTCGACTTGCCCAAGACCCAGCATGTGCGCATGGGCGCGCCGGACAATGTCTTCTGCACCTACGAAATGGTCGACGGCTGGATCGGGACGTTCCACGTTGGGCGGCTCTTTCATCCCGTGCTGCCCGGCATCGATGGCGGCGGTCTGCGCGTCTATGGCACGGAGGGCAACCTCATCCGCGGCATGGGCTACGACGCATCTATCATTTCCACCAAGAGAGAGCTATTGCCGAACGTCTCACCCGATGGCTGGTACCACATTCCCACGCGTGCGACAGCACCGGCGCCCTGGCCTCAGCCGGCCCCCGGCAGTTTCAACTACTACCACGAATCGGCGCAACACTTCATCGACTGTATCATCCAAGAAAAAGATCCCGTCGTGAATGTCGAGTGGGGCGTCCACATCAACGAGATGATGTACGGCGCGCTGGAGTCGGCCCGCACCGGTCAGCGTTACGAGCTGACAACGACCGTGGAATGGTAGGGAATGGACAATTGAAAATAGATAATTGAGAATTATTAACAATTTCTGCGTAGATACAATTAATAATTTTTGATTAATTGTTCGTTATTAATTATTGTCCGAGGAAACCTGTGGGCACATTTCGAATTGGCATCATCGGCCTAAGGTTTGGTCAACTGCACGTACAGACTGTGGCGAACATGCCGGGCGTGACCCTCGCCGCCATGGCGGATCGCAATCCCGACGTGCCGGGTGGACTGGACGCCTACGCAGCACGCTTTGGCGCCGCCGCGTACCGGGACGGCATTGAGATGTTGGAGACCGAGCCGCTCGATGCCGTCAGCCTTTGCGTTTCACCGCGCGCACGGCCGGCGCTCATCGAAAAAGCGGCGCAGCTGGGCATTCCCATGCTGGTCGAAAAGCCGTGGGCAGCCGATGTAGCGCAGGCGGAGGCGTTGGCCGCGCTCTGCCGCCGGCATCAAGCGACGGTGATGGTCGGTTTCAGCTTTCGCTACCACCCCGCCATCGTCAAGCTGCGGCGCCTGCTGGATGGCGAACTGGGCGCGCCGTGGCTGCTCAACGGCGAGTATCTCTTCGCCTGGCTACCGCCGGCCGGCAATTGGCTCTGGCAGCCCGATGGCGGGAACGGATTCTTCAACGAGAATTCTTGCCATCTTCTGGACGCTGTCTGCTACTTGCTCGGCGAACCGGTCTCCGTCTTTGCCGAGACAGGCAATTATCGCGGCAGCCCGAAAGCGGAAGTTGCCGCGGTCACCCTCCGCTTTGCCGCCGGCGCAAGCGCGGCTGTTACCTTGGGCTGTCTGGGGGCAGGCGCGTTTGCAGACTTCCCACGCATCGATCTTGTGGCCGCCAACGGTCAAGCCCATCTCGCAGGGCGCGACCACATGTGGGAGTCGTTGACCTGGGCTACGAGCAGCGACAAATACACCCACACCCTGTACGCGCCACCCGAAACGTTGGGTAATACCCGCTACACCGCAGCCCTGACCCATTTCGTGGAATGCGTGCGCCAGGGCGCATCGCCGAGCGCTACCGTCGATGACGGCGTTCGCGCTGTGCGCTTGGCCATGGCTATCGAAGAGTCGGCCCGGAGCGGTCGGAAAGTTATCCTGTAATGCTGATCAGATGTGGACAAGGAATAGGATCATGAGACTCGGACTTGAAGCGGGTGCGGAGACGCTGGACCTTGCCGTTGAATTAGACATCCGCGGCGTGCCCATCGACGCCGGCGCACTGGTGGAAAATGGCGTAGACGCGACCTTGGCTCCCCTCCGTGAACGAGGTTTGTCCGTCTGCCAGATCGGGGCCTTCGGCTTCAATCCCCTCGCCCCGGACGAAGGCCAGAAGGCGCTGCTCTCCGCCGTCATTCCGCTGGCCGCGGAGACGGGCTGCCCCTACATCGTCATCAATGGCGGCAACTACCACCCCAACAGCTTCGGCGCCGTCGAACCGCGCAACTATGATGACGCCGCGCTGGATGAAGTCGCCGCCGTGCTGGCCCCCGTGGTTGCGCAAGCCGAAGCCCACGGCGCCAGGATCGCCATCGAAGCCTATCTGAAGACAGCCGTGGGTACGCCCGAGGCCTTTCTGAGCTTGCAGGCGAAGGTCGGTTCGCCGGCGCTGGTGGCCAACGTGGATGTCACCAGCCTCTACGATTACTGGGCGTTGGTCGATCCGACGGCAAGCGTGGCGCACACCTGCAATTCCTTGGCGGGGCATTATGGGTTGGGGCACATCAAGGAGATCGGCTTGCACGAGGGATTTCATCTCCAAGCCGGCTTGGTTCCGTTGGGCGAGGGGCCGACGGATTGGCGCCAGGTGTTAAGCCTGATGGCGCCCCATTTGCCGGCCGACAGCTGGCT
>CAYZLP010000921.1:0-2538 GCA_964478635.1 uncultured Caldilineaceae bacterium | reverse complement strand
ATGACCGGCGGCAGCCACGAAGGCGGGCGCCGGGCCGGCACGGAGAACGTGCCCTTCATCGTGGGGATGGCCAAGGCACTGGAGTTGGCAGAAGCGGAGCGCGAAGCTGAAAACACGCGCCTGCGTCGCCTGCGCGATCGACTCATCGGCCGCATCTTGGAAGAGATCGACGGTGCCCAGTTGACCGGACCGCGCGTCACGCGTCTCGCCCATCACGCCAGTTTTGTCATTCCCGAAGTGGAAGCGGAGGGGATGTTGATCGGCTTGGATCTGGCAGGGATCGCGGCCAGTAGCGGCAGCGCCTGCTCCAGCGGTTCCCAGCGTCCCAGCCACGTGTTGGAGGCCATGGGCCTTGCGCCGGAACTTGCCGCCGGCGGGTTGCGCCTGAGTCTGGGACGCAGTAATACGATCGAAGAGGTGGATTTTGCCGTGGACACGCTCGTGCGGATCGTAAATCAAATTCGCGCGTCGGCGCCGGTTGCACTCTAGTGAATCCCGGTGGAAATGAACCCACAGTTTCTACCAGAGGTAGGAGTGCCGAATTTCCGCCGTGGTACTGGTGCTGAGATCAGTCGAAGCATTTGCGCCGCAATGTACTAGTCGACGGAGATGCCGGCAGTTGCCTCCAGTTCCTCCCAGGCTTTGGCAATCATTTTGAAGACGTCCATCTCGGTGACAATGCCGATGAGGTGCTCCCGCTTGGGAAAACGAGGATCCTGCTCGACCACGGGCACGCCGCCGATCTTGTGCTCCATAAAGAGATGGACCAGTTGACCGACCGTCGTATCCGGCCCGGCGGTAATGAGTTCCCGCGTCATGATATCGGCAACAGTGAGCCACTCCTGGGTGGCGTCGGGAGAATACGCGCCCAGCACGCTGCCCGCAGTTTCGGCCTCTAAAATGTCCGTGTCGGTCACGATACCCACAATACAGTCATCTTCGTCCACTACCGGCAGGCGACGGATATCGAGTTCCTCCATGAGCTGGGCTGCATCCACAACCAGCTCTTCCGGATGGATCGAAATGACGGCAGACTCCATAATCTCCCGAACGGATTTGCGATGCATGAGCAGCTCCTTGCGCATTTGAGATGTTACGTGCAGCGTCATCCTCAGTATTTTCAGGCAGGAAAAGGTCGTACGAACCCCGTACAGTTTTTCGAGTATAGCACAAATCCTGGCGCCCAAGGTGAGAAAATGCTCATTTTCGAGGCAAAATGGGGCGACGGCAGTAGATTCAGACGGCCATCAGCGTATTGGCCAAACGCCCGATGCCATCGATCTCGACGACGATCTCATCGCCGGACTGAAGCCAGACCGGATCGGCCATGCCCAGGATGACGCCGGCCGGCGTGCCGGTGACGAGGACGTCGCCGGGGGCCAGGGTCATGTGCCGGCTTGCATAGCTGATCAGCTCGGCTACAGAGAAGATCATATCGGAAGCCGCAGCGTCCTGGCGCAATGCGCCGTTGACCCATGTACGAAGGTGCAGGGTCTGGGGCATCGGGATCTCATCGGCCGTAACGAGGTAAGGGCCGATGGGCAGAAAACGATCCAGGCTCTTGCCCAGGAGCCACTGGCTGGTGCGCATCTGCAGATCACGCGCGCTCAAATCATTGGCAATCGTATAGCCGAAGACGTAATCCAGAGCATCGTCCACGGAAACATCCCGGGCCGGACGCTTGATGACCACGGCCAGCTCACCCTCGTAATCGTATTGGCGGGCTACGGGCGGCAGAGGGATCGGCCAACCGTGCGCGGCCAGACTGTTGTTGAACTTGGAAAACAGGATGGGCGTTTCCGGCAGCGGGAAACCTGCTTCATCTGCATGAGCCCGGTAATTGAGACCCACGCAGATGATCTTTTCCGGCTGGAGCACGGCTGGGGCAAACTGTACGCCGTCTTCAGGAAGAAACCAACCGGTCTGGGGCTCGGCAAGCGCTTCGGCCACAAATGTCTCCAGTTTGGCGAGTCCGGCCGGCCCGACCAGCAACAGATCGGCCAGAGACGTGGCGACGTCGGGTCTGTGCAGCGCCGTGGCTACGGCTCGCTCCACGAAGAGCACGCCGGCTTCGGTCCGGACGCCGAGATGATAGATCGGCCGGCCGATGCGGCGCGGATCCACGAAGTGTAATAGGCGCATGGCAATCCTTTCTCCCGGTGCGGCATTATGCAGCGGCCTGCCCGAAACTCAGGGCTGCACGCTGCAGATTCATCCTACCATACCGGGCACAATAATGGCGTATGCTGCTGCCGGCCCAAGCAAGCTGTAATCTCTATCTCAGCCGGTATTTCCGTCTTGGGAACCGCCCATAACAATTAGACAAATCGGCCATCTGCGGGTATACTAGCAAGACAAGAACTTTTGTTCGGATCGACATGGTTGCGACTCATCCCCCGGGACGCGCTTGGATCCACTCGAACCTCCCGGGGAAGCGACGATCATGGCAACATTTCAGGTTGTAAGCGAGTTTCAACCGACCGGCGATCAGCCCCAGGCCATCGCGCAACTCACCGGCGGTCTCGATGCAGGAATGGC
>CAYZLP010000920.1:0-2541 GCA_964478635.1 uncultured Caldilineaceae bacterium | reverse complement strand
GAGTACCTGGCCGCCTTCTCCGATGGCATCGGCCTGATTCCGGCCACGGCAAGCGCCGCTGCGCTGAGTGAGCTGTATGCGCCCGGCGGTCCGTTGGAGGTCTTCTTTGGGCTGAGCGAAGCGCAGGCGCTCATCCGCCCGCCGACACCGGCCTACCTGTCGGCCGCCTTGACCTTTGAGAAAGCCATGGCCGACATCGCCAACGGCGCCGACGTCGCCACAGCCCTTGATGCGGCCGTTGACGAAATCGATGCCGACATCGAGGCCAATGGCGGCTACGGCTTCGGCGAATAGGGAGTGACACGCATTCTGTGAGTCGGCCCTGGGTCGACCACAATCGGGCGGCGGACGTTCGTGCAGTCCGCCGCCCTCTTCTCGACGCCTAGGAGAGGCAACCATGACCACTACCGTCACGAGCGCACCGGCCACAAGTCAATCCCGCGGTCCCTCAAAAGCCCGCCGCCAGGAATCCCGGGCCGGCTGGCTCATGGCCACGCCGGCGATTCTGTTGCTGCTCGGCTTCATGATCATCCCGTTCATCATGGCCTTTGTGCTGTCGTTCACCAATCAGCGACTGATTTCACCCAATCCGACCGAATTTGTGGGGCTGCGCAACTTCGAACGCCTGCTGACGGTCAAGATCTTACGCCTTGACCCGGAGGTGGATGAACTGACGGGCGTACCCGTGGTTGATGAGGAAGGCAATCTCGTCTATCCGAGAGTCCGTGACTATACGCGCAACAATCCGGACTATCCCCAGTATGACGGTCTGCAGGAGTGGAAGACGTGGACCTTGGGCAACACCAAGTGGGTCTTGCTGGCCGGTGACGCTGTCTTCATGCGCTCGCTGGTGAATACCTTCACCTTCGCCTTCTGGGTGGTGCCGATCCAAGCCGGCTTGGGCCTTGCCCTGGCCGTATTGATCAATCGGCGCATTACGGGCGTCAACATTTTCCGGACCATCTACTTCATTCCCGTGGTTGTCTCCATGGTGGTCGTTTCGATTCTATGGAAATTCATTTATAGCGGTGACAACGGCTTGCTCAACAATATGCTGAGCGCCATCACGTTCGGACTATTCCAGCCTGTCGACTGGTTGGGCAACCCCAGGACCGCCCTGGCAGCCGTGATGGTCATGTCGGTCTGGCAGGGCGTGGGCTTCCACATGATCATCTGGCTGGCCGGCCTCCAGACGATTCCCGCGGTCCTCTATGAAGCCGCTTCGGTGGAAGGGGCAGGGGGATGGCAGCAGTTTCGCTATGTGACCTGGCCGGGCTTGCGCAACACGGCCGTCTTTGTCCTGGTTACCATCACCATCGCCGCGTTCGGCCTGTTTGTGCAGATTGACGTGATGACCCGCGGCGGGCCATTGGACTCGACCACGACGGTCATCTTCCAGGCCTTCCAAAAGGGGTATGAGAAGCAGGACATTGCGTATGGCTCGGCGATCTCTGTGGTCTTCTTTATCCTGGTTTTGACCGTAGCGTTGATTCAGCGCTATCTGACGAGGGAGCGTGCATGATGAGCGGCAGTGTTTCGAGTGGCGGCGTTCAGAGCCGCTGGCACGGCGTGCGGATCTTCGGTCGGTACGTCATGATGTCCGTGCTGGCCATAATCTTTCTCTTTCCGATTGTGTTCATGTTCATGTCATCCCTCAAGCCGGATTTTCAAATCCTCCAGGACGCTTCTTCTCTCCGCGCCTTTCTGCCGGTGGGCGACATTTCATTCGCCAACTATCCGGAGACCTTTGAGCGCGCGCCGACCGGCCGCTTCATCATGAACTCCATCTTCGTCACCACGATCACGGTCTTCTTGGGGCTCTTCTTTAATTCCATGGCCGGCTTCGCCCTGGCGATTCCACGCTGGAAGGGCAAGGGCCTCGTGTTGACGGCCATTATTGCCACGCTGATCGTCCCTTTTGAAACGATCGCCGTGCCTTTGCTGTTGATCGTGAGCAAATTGCCCTGGATCGGCCTGGAAGGCGTGCGACAGGGGTGGCTCAATTCCTATCACGTGCAGATCATTCCCTTCATCGTCAATGCGTTTTCGATCTTCCTCTTCGTCCAGTTCTTCAAATCGCTGCCGCCTGAACTGGTGGAAGCGGCCCGCATCGACGGTGCAAACTGGTTTCAGGTCTTCAGCCGCGTCATCGTCCCCGTATCGGGGCCGGTCTTTGCGACGGTCGCAATTCTAACGGTCCTCCCCATGTGGAACCAATATATGTGGCCGACCATGACGATCCAGTCAGAGCAGTACCGCCCGGTCATGGTGGGTTTGCAGTATTTCTTCCAACTCAACGTTGCCTGGGGCGAGGTCATGGCCTATCTCTCCATGATCACCGTACCCGTGATCATCGTATTCCTCGCCATTCAGCGCGTCTACATCGAGAGCATTGCCGCAACGGGGATTAAAGGGTAGCATGCCGGTTGTGAGTTAACCTGTAGTCGGAACTGACGAGGATTGATTTGCCCGACGATACCGAAATTGGCAGGCGCGTGCGTGCGCCTGCCCCCCTGGATGCTGGATCCCATTATGACGGCT
>CAYZLP010000919.1:0-2548 GCA_964478635.1 uncultured Caldilineaceae bacterium | reverse complement strand
AAATTCGATCTGGTGTGACGAATACCAGGGATCTTGTAAAGCTTCTCGCGTAGTAGTCGTTCGTAGTCCCGTGTGTCTTTGACTGCGATCCGTACGTAGTAGTCGTAGTCCCCTGAAACCAAGAAGGCCTCCAGCACCTCCGGGATGGCCTCGAGAGCGCGACCGAAATCAAACAGTGCGGCCTCTGAGTGACTGTCGAGTGTCACCTGCACTATCACCGTGTCGGGCAGGCCCAGCTTCTCCGCATTGACGCGCACTGAGTACCCGTCGATCACGCCGGACTCCTCCATGCGCTTGATCCGTGTCCAACACGGAGAACTAGTCAGTCCTACCTGACGGCTGAGTTCCTGCAGGCTGATTCGGGCGTCACGCTGCAGTGCCTCGAGGATAGCGATATCGAATCGGTCGAGAGCCATTCTGTAAAAGGACAAGAATGCAGAAGATTATTCTGAAGAATAGCGAAAAGTGACAGTGAAAAGAAGCCTTTTTCGCCGACGGGCAGGCAAAGTCCATGTATGCGTGCGACGTTCAACGAGCCCGTCCCAGTCATCGCGGACCCTGCCCCACCGGCAGTCGAGACATCCGGTGCCACGGTTGTAGTCCGGACCCTGCTCGACCTGGGCGTCGATACGGTGTTCGGGTATCCCGGCGGCGCTGTACTGCCGCTCTACGACGCGCTTTATGCTGAACCTGGAATCCGGCACGTACTTGTTCGCCATGAGCAGGCAGCCGTACATGCAGCCGAGGGTTATGCACGAAGCACCGGGCGGATAGGGGTCGTCCTGGTCACCTCGGGTCCGGGAATGAGCAACACGACAACGGGTCTCGGTGCCCATTCTCTGCATCAGCGGCCAGGTCGTCTCCAGTGCGATCGGTACCGCTGCATTCCAGGAGTGTAACGCGATCGATATCTCACGGTCGGTGACCAAGTGGAACGTACAGGTCCGCGATCCGGCCCGGCTGGAAAAGGACGTCAGAACAGCCTTCGCGATCGCAGTCAGCGGTCGGCCAGGGCCGGTGTTGGTCGACATCCCGAAAGACGTACAGTGGAGCGCTGCCCTATATAAGGGGCCCCAGCCCGTAGTGCAGCCATACGTTCCCCAATCACTCAAGCCGACGACGCAGGCGCAAATTCACGCCGTCGCAACGGCAATCATCAACGCCCAACGGCCGGTGTTCTATGGTGGCGGGGGGTTAATCAATTCGGGGCCTGCAGCTTGTGAGGCATTTGCCGAGTTGGTTCAGGTCACGTGCTCGCCATGCACCCTGACCTTGATGGGACTCGGTGCGGTGCCTGGCACATGCTCGCAGTGGCTCGGCATGCTTGGGATGCACGGCACCCTGGAAGCCAACCTTGCGATGCATCACGCCGACCTCGTGGTCTGCGTCGGGGCGCGTTTTGACGATCGGGTGACTGGTCGACCGGACCGTTTTTGCCCGCAGGCGCGCTTCGTTCACATTGATATAGATCCGCAGCAATTTCACAAAGTTGTGAAGGTCGATTTTCCGCTCGAGGGTGATTGTGGCTTGGTGCTCCGCGAACTTCTGGCCCACGTCAAGTCCGAGAATCCCCGTGGTGGACGTCTTCGTGACTGGTGGCGGCAGATCGATGAGTGGCGTTCGGAGAAGTCGCTGCAGTTTGATGATACGCCCGAGCAGATTGCCCCACAGGCATTAATGGTGCGGCTGCAGGCGTGCCTAAGCGACCGGGATGCCATCGTTTCAACAGACGTCGGGCAACACCAGATGTGGGCTGCGCAGCACCTGCGTTTCGAACGACCCCAGCGGTGGCTTACCTCTGGCGGTGCTGGAACGATGGGTTACGGCCTGCCAGCAGCTATTGGTGCGCAGATTGCGCACCCGGATCGGCTAGTCGTCTGTGTCAGCGGTGATGCGTCGATCCTCATGAACATTCAGGAGCTGGCCACCGCGATTCAGCATCGGACGCCAGTGAAGATCATCCTGACTAACAATGAACACATGGGAATGGTTCGTCAGTGGCAAGAGTTGATTCACGACGGTCGCTACAGTCATAGCTACAATGAGGCATTGCCAGACTTCGTGGCAGTGGCTCGTGGCTTTGGTTGGCAGGCTCATCGGGTAGATCGGCGCGATGATCTGGATGCTGCGCTGGCTGAGTGCCTGGAGAGTGATGGCCCGTACTTTCTAGACGTACGGGTGACCCCGGTGGCGAATTGCTTCCCAATGATCCCGGCCGGATGTGGGCACCACGAAGTGCTGCTTGGGAAGGGAAGGCCATACAGGTCGAGTCGTCCCGGACAGGACTCCTCGGCCCGGCGGTCAGCGAGTCAGTTATCTAGCCAGGGTGAATCCTAAGGCTCACCTAACTTGGTTCTCATCCCGTCGGCTTGACCGGCGCAAGCAGATCTGGGTCTACGAAGAGCCACTGCAGCTCTTGTGAGAACGAGAGAGGCGACTTGCATGACTCTTGACCTCAGGCATGCGATGGCCGTTGGCACAGGGGTCCTGCACCGGGTTCGGCCCCGGTTCGGTCCGCGCCGCCGCAACCCGTTGACCCGCATGGCCC
>CAYZLP010000918.1:0-2551 GCA_964478635.1 uncultured Caldilineaceae bacterium | reverse complement strand
TGAGCATGGGCGGCGCGGCCATCTCCCTGGGCTTGATCATTACGTACATTGGCTATGCCCAACGCTTCAACCAGCCGATTCAGCAGATCAGCATTCTCTGGACCAATATCCAGAACGCCATTGCCGGCGGCGAACGCATCTTCGATCTGCTGGATGAGGTGCCGGAGATTCAAGAAAAAGAGGGCGCGGGTGAGATGCCGCCCATCATCGGCCACATCACCTTCGACGATGTCTGGGTGGAGTACAATCCGGGCGAACCGGTCCTGAAGGGCGTCGACATGACCGTCGAACCGGGACAGACCGTGGCCATCGTCGGGCCGACGGGCGCGGGCAAGACGACGCTGGTCAATCTCTTGCCCCGCTTCTTTGACGTCTCGGCCGGCGCCGTATGCATCGACGGGTATGACGTGCGCGACGTCACGCTCCACAGCCTGCGCCGCCAGATTGGGATCGTCCTCCAGGACAGCTTCCTCTTCAGCGACACGGTCATGAACAACATTCGCTTTGGACGGCCTGACGCGACGGACGAAGAAGTCATCGAAGCCGCGGAACTGGCCAAGGCCGACGACTTCATTGAACGGCTGCCCGAAGGCTACGCGACGGTCCTGGGCGAGCGGGGCAGCGGTCTGAGCCAGGGCCAGCGCCAGCTCATCTCCATCGCCCGCGCGGCCCTGGCCAACCCGAATCTACTCATTCTGGACGAGGCGACCAGCAGCGTGGACACGCGCACCGAGCGCCACATCCAGGCCGCGCTGGACGAGTTGATGGCCGAGCGGACGAGTTTCGTCATTGCCCATCGCCTGAGCACGATTCGCAATGCCGACCTGGTGTTGGTCCTGTCGGACGGCCAAATTGTGGAGCAGGGCACGCATGACTCCCTGTTGCGCGCGGGCGGCTTCTATTACGATCTCTACATGAGTCAGTTTCGCAATCAGGAAGATGTGGAGGCGGGCGTCAGCTGAACAACTCGACGCGTCGGATGCCCTTCCGCGTGAGGCGAATGCGCATGCGGGAAGTTTTGGCAGGCTCGTTGGCATCGGCAGCAGTGGCAACCTGCACGATGTTCAAGAAATAGACCCGCGGCAGGCGTGCGCGCCGAACCTTGCTGCCTTTCAGATAGAGCTGGATCCGAGTCGGGTTGTCCATTTTGCGCAAGAAATCGCGAACATCCAGCCGCATGATGTCCTTGACCGCGCGAATCGGCGGAGCGTCGACATAGATGTCTTCAACTGCCTCGCGCTGCAGCATGACGGCCTTTTCGTAACGCAATATATCCTCGCCCTGACCATCATTGTCCAACTCCGTGATCACCTGACGATTGCGGGCCAGCATGACGGTTGCGGGTACGTCGCGCTCCGCGACAAACGCCATCCGTTCCCTTAGATAGCCGAGTTCATGCTGACCGTCCAGCGTGCGAATGCGTGTGCGGCGATCGTAGAAGGCACTGCGCATGAAGCGATGGGAGAGCGCGCGCATGGAGTCCTTGATCCGGTCCTTGAACATGTAGCCGATCACCAATGCCACAAAGAGCGCGAAGGTGAAATTGCCGAAGCGCAGCTGGGCGTAAAAGGCGATGACTGTGGCAAAGATCATCGAAACGCCCGCGGCCAGCGCATAGAGTATCTGCTCCGTCTTGCCGCCTTCCCGCCGCACGGAGGTGGAGAGATAGAGGACGCTGGACGTGAATTTCTTCAAGACTGAGACCCGAAAGAGAAATTCCCCTGCATCCGTCTTGGGCTCCAGTACCGATGCGTAATGCTGCGATTTTCGATAGAAGCGCTCGCGCCGTACGGCCAGTGTCAGCTGCTTGACACATTCCGGGGCCGGGGCGACCGCATGTTCGTTCTGAATCAACAGCAGCATTTCGAGAAACGCATCCTCGACGACAATGCTCAGGGCCTCGTCCGTCAGCGTAAATGAACGCAAGACCCGGGCGTCCACATCCCGTCGCTTGAGATCCGGCCCCAGGTTGCGATATGCCGCTAGAATCGCGCCGGTCTCGCCAAGCACGGGATCGAGGCAAGCGTCCAGCGCCGCATTCAGTTCATCCGGACCCTGAGCGCCGTGAAGCGCGCCTTGCAGCCGCTCAATCTCCGTATCGAGTGCGTCCTTGAGGATCGCGCGGAGAAACTTGAAATTCGTGATCAGTCGATCGGTGACGCCTGGGGTATGGACCCAATCCGGTTCGGCCAAGAGATTGCGGGCCCGCACCAGGGGCGATGTAGGGGAAGACGCGATTTCGGCCAGGGTGAAGTCCGGCGTCTTGAGGCGAACATAGTTCTGCAAATCCCGGTAGAAGTGAGTGGCAGGATAGGTGTTCGCGTTGATGCCCAGGCTCTTGGGAAAAAAGATGTACGTGACGACTTTGTAGCGCGTTGCCTTGCCCTCGAGCAGCATATAGTCGAATTTTAGCTCGAGCTGATACTTGTCATGGGCCTCAACTTTTGAGCGCACGCGGGCTTCCATAAAGCGTAGCTATTCCCCCGCCAGTTCCTCCATAAATGCAATGCTCGTCTGAATCCCGCGATAGAAATTGCCCAGATCCAGCTTT
>CAYZLP010000917.1:0-2554 GCA_964478635.1 uncultured Caldilineaceae bacterium | reverse complement strand
CGGGTGGATGCCCAGTTGGGCCGCATCCAGGCCATGGCTGCGCAGCAGGTGGCCCATCTGCTGGATGAGGCCGCGGCCCGCCTGGCGGCCGGCGCGCCGGCCGAAGCCTATGCCGCAGCCGAGCGGGCCCGGAACCTGGTAGCCATCCTGCCTCCGGGCGAAGAGCTGGCCGAAATTCACGACGCCGTGGCCGACGCGGCCTGGGAGTGGGCCGTGCAGCTTGTGGCCGGGGCCGAGGACACCGTGCCTGATCGGGTGGCCGAACTCCTGGGTGAGTCAGCTGCCCTCATGGCCGAGCAGGGCAACGATGCCGGCGCGGCCGGCCTGGAGATCCTGCGCGCGCGCTATCTCTCCCTGCCCCGGCGGCGCAATCTCGACGAGGAAGCCATCGGCCAGATTCTGCGCTACGCCGAGGGCTACCTGGATTTGCTGGAACCGCTCGGGGCCGAACCCACGGCCTACGTGCACCTGACCTACTGGCTGCGTGACGCCTACGCCGGCCTGGCGGAGCACTTTCCCCTCTACTACCGCTGGTCGGCGGTGGCCGAGCGGCTGGCCGCGGTCACGGGCAATGGGGAATATCGCAATGCCATTCTTCACCTGGAGCAGCGCCTGGACGCCATCTTTGACCGGGCCGGCGCCATGCGCCAGCTGTGGGACGGCGACCTGGACCTGCAGCGCTTCCGCATCCTCCTTGCCGGCCTCCATGGGGACCACGCGGCCGCCTCTACCGCCTGGGAGAGCCTGGGCGAACTGCCCCAGGCCGCGGCCCAGGCCCGTCTGGCCGGCGACCTGGAACGGGCCTACCAACTCCTGCGCGCGGCCAAGCTCCCCATGGACGAAGAGCTGGCCACCGCCGTCAAATTCCTGCGCCTGCTCGAGCAGGTGGAACAGAAGCACGGCAACCTGCGCCCCAACGAGCGGGCCGCGCTGCTCGCGCGGATGGAGGCGCTGCGAGAGCGGTTGCAGGAAACCTCGACCAACAATTGAGCAGAATTCACTCCATTGACGCCCCCACCTCCCCAATCAACGCAGCCTCCCGCGCCGCATCCAGCCCCGCACGTAGCCCGTCACCCCGCGCGGCTTGATACCAAGCCAGCGTATCGGCCAGGATTGCGTCCGTCGGGCGGAAGGTGAGGCCCGCAGCCATGGCCTTGCGGCAGTCGACCTGCTCGATGCCCTGGACCGCGGCCGGCGTCCAGAGGGGCAGCTCGGTGAAGGGTTGAAGTTCGCGGGCCGTGAGGAAGGCTTCGTCGGCCCAGACGAACGTGGCGTCGCTGTCCGTCACGCGGCGGCAGCGCTCCAGTAGCTCGCCTAGGGTGAAGGGTTCCGCCGGTCCGGTGGCGTTGTAGATTCCCGTGGCCCGGCGCTCGATCAGGGCCAAAGTCCAGGCCGCCAGATCCCGGACGTCGACAAACTGGACCGGATGATCCGGTCCGCCCGGCGCCAGCACTGGCCCGCCCCGGGCCACGCGCACGGGCCAGTAGGTGAAGCGGTCGGTGGGATCGTGGGGACCGACGATGAGGCCCGGGCGTATTGCCAGCACCTGGCCGGGCATGGCTGCCGCGGCCGCCTCCTCGCACAGCGCCTTGAGCGGGCCGTACGTCTCGCCCGTCACTTCCTCCACCGTGGGATCGGCCAGCATGCCCACCGGTGCGTCTTCGGTGATCCCCGGTTGGCTGAAGTCCTCATAAACCGAGATGCTCGAGATGAAGGTGTAGTGATCCACCCGGTCGGCCAGCAGCTTCGCCGATTGGCCCACCACCCGCGGCACATAGCCGCACGTATCGACCACCGCGTCCCACCTCCCATCCTCCAGGGCGCGCAGATCGCCGTCCCGGTCGCCCCGCAGCTTCTCCACGCCGGGGAAGAGGTCGGGATCGTGCCGGCCCCGGTTGAAGAGCGTCACCCCATGGCCGGCCGCAAGGGCTGCCTCGACCAAATGGCGCCCCACAAAGACGGTTCCTCCCAAAATTAGCAGTCGCATCGTTTCTTCTCCTAATCCCTGCGTCAACATCCGCCCACAATTGACAATTGACAATTGACGATTGACAATTGCCAATTGAAGATTGTCGTGTCCTTCCAGACTAGGTGGATTTTGTGGCTTATGCGTACCCGGCCTGATTACTATTATACCCAATCCGCGGTGGTGCCCTATCGCGTGCGCGAGGGGCGGGTGGAAATTCTTCTGATCACGTCCCGGCGCAGCAAGCGTTGGATCGTGCCCAAGGGCATTGTGGAGGCCTCCTTGACGCCCGAGGAGTCGGCCGCCAAGGAGGCGTGGGAAGAGGCCGGCGTCACCGGCGAGGTGGACGCAGCGCCCCTGGGAAGCTATAGCTATGCAAAGTGGGGCGATCTCTGCCACGTCTCGGTCTACGCGCTGCGTGTGGGCGAGGAATTGGTGGCTTGGCCTGAGGACTTCCGCGCCCGGGCCTGGGTATCGGCCAAGGAGGCGGCCAAGCGGGTGCGGGAGGCGGATCTGAAGGGGCTCATCAAGGACTTTGCCCGTAGCCTGGAAGGACACGCAGACGCATGACGGCGCGTGAACCCGATG
>CAYZLP010000916.1:0-2555 GCA_964478635.1 uncultured Caldilineaceae bacterium | reverse complement strand
GGCGACTGCCCCCACTGCGTTGCCACGGTCGACGGCGTGGCCTACGTGCGCACCTGCCAGACGCCGGCCCGGCCGGGCATGGTGGTCGAACGGGAAAATGCTCGCGGTTATCCGCGCCTTCCCAAGGAAAACCGGCCCGGCTCGACTGCGTCGGCACGCAATCTGCATTGCGACGTGGTCATTGTCGGCCAAGGCGAATCCGGACGCGCCGCGGCCACGGAAGCCGGCGCATCGGGCAAGGCCGTGATCACGCTCGACGCAGGCGCCGGCCAGGAGGTCATCGGCATCTATCCCGGTCCCCTGGTCGTAGCTCGGACCGACAGCGAAGTACTGCATGTGCATCCCCATGAAGAGATCGTCGTGGCCACCGGCGCGGCCGAACTGCAGCCGGTGGCGCCGGGCAACGAACTGGCCGGCATCGTCACCGCACGGGCCGCTGCGCAGCTGGCTGCGGCCGGCGTCGATCTGGGCCGCGTTGTGGCCGTCGGCACGCCGCCGGAAGGGCTCGACGCTCAAGTGGTCGCAGGCGAACTCGTGCGCTTCGAGGGGGAAGGCAGCATTGCCGCCGTTGTGGTACGCGACGAGACCGGTGCAGAGATGCGCTACCCTTGCGACACGGTCGCCGTGGGTCTGGGCCTCTACCCCCGCGATGCGCTGGTGCGCATGGCGGACGGATTCCCCGTACGCATCGTGGGCGATGCCGCGCGGGAGCCCGACATCCCGCCCTGTCCCTTGGCCGGGACCGTCTGCCACTGCGCCGGCGTTGCGGTGGACGATCTCGATTTCATCTGGAACCAGGGCTTTCACGAGATGGAACTGGTCAAGCGGGCGACGCTGGCCGGCACCGGCACCTGTCAGGGCGGAGCCTGTACGCCCTATCTGCGCAGCTTTTTGGCCGAGCGGGGCGCAGCGCTTCAGCCCGCCTTTACAGCCCGGCCCGTCACCCGGCAGCTGACCATTGGCGAAGTTTCAGCCGGCGCCTTCCACCACCCCACGCCCCGGACCGCGCTGGACGGCGAGCATCGGGCGCTGGGCGCGCAAATGGACCGCATCGGCGGCTGGTGGCGTCCTTGGACCTATGGTTCCTTTGAAGAAGAATATTGGGCAGTTCGCACCGGCGTTTCACTCGGCGATGTGAGCACCCTGGGCAAGATGCAGATTTCGGGACCCGATACCCTGGAACTGCTCGAACGCCTCTACCCGACCAAGGTCGCGACCATCAAGCCCGGTCACTCCCGCTATGTGCTGCTGCTTAACGAGGCAGGCTATATCCTGGATGACGGCCTCATCTGCTGTGACAGTGAGACGCGCTACACCCTGACCTTCACCAGCGGCGGCTCTACCGTGGCCGAGCTCTGGGTCCGGGATTGGGCCGAATCCTGGGGTCTGGACGTGCGCATTCTCAACCAGACCATGACCCTGGGCGCCATCAACGTGACCGGCCCCCTGGCCGCTGCACTGCTGGCCCGGGCCGGCTTCCGGGAGTCGCTCAAGTACATGCGTCACGTCCAGGCCACCGTGGCCGGTATCCCCTGCCGTATCTTCCGCTTGAGCTTCACGGGAGAGCTATCCTACGAGCTCCACCATCCTGCCGCCGACTCGGTGACGCTCTGGCGGCGGCTCATGGCTCTGGGCGCGGACCTGGGCATCAAGCCCCACGGCCTTGAGACGCTTACCCGACTCCGGGTCGAGAAGGGACACATCATCGTCGGCCAGGATACGGATTACGACTCTACGCCCCGACGCATTCAGCATGAGTGGGCGGTCAAGCTGGACAAGAGCGACTTTGTCGGACGCCGGGCTGTACTCCGCACCAACAAGATCCCGCTGGATCGCCAGCTGGTGGGCCTGGAGATGGAAACGCCCGCGCCGCTGGAGGGTTCCCTCATCTATCACGGCGCCGACTATGCCGGCTATGTGACCTCGAGTTCGACCTCGCCGGTGTTGGGCAAAGCCGTCATGCTTGGCTGGCTGGACCTCTTTAATGGGGAACTGCCTCAGAAAGTCACCATCGGCGGAAGAACGGCACGCCGCGTACCGGCCCACTTCTACGATTCCGAGGGCAAGCGCGCGCGTGTGGACGTTGCTGTGGATGGAGTGGCCGCGTGTCCCGTTCCCGCGCTGCCGCGCGAACCCGACCGGGGCGTCAGCGGCTCCGGCCTGGCTCGCCTGGAGACCACGCGCCTGGTTGCGCGGCCGGCCGCGCTGGACGGGGCCGCCTGGCCGGAAGATCTGCTGGCCCTGCGCGTGGCGGCGGATGAAGTGCTGCTGGTCGGACGGGCGGCCCCGGATACGCTTGCCGGATTGGTCAACGACCCCCATGCCATCGCCATCGCCGACAGTAGCTTCGTCGGCCTCTGGCTGCCGGCGGGCGAGGCGGAGACGGTGCTTGCCCGCACGTGCGAATGGCGACTGCCCGAGGCGCGTCCGGCCTTCGCCCAGGGCGCGGTCGCGGACCTGCCCGTCAAGCTCTGGCTGGAAGCGAAGCGCACGCTGCTCATCGTCCCGGCCCCCTTCGCAACGGATCTGGTGGAGCGATTGCTATGAACGAATTC
>CAYZLP010000915.1:0-2558 GCA_964478635.1 uncultured Caldilineaceae bacterium | reverse complement strand
CTCCAGTGGCGGCGAAACGCCAAGCTCGGCGCGTATCTAATTTCAACGATCATCAAGGAGCAAGAACATGGGACCCAGGGCCAGAGTCGTCATCATCGGTTCGGGCATCGTGGGCTGTAGTGCGGCCTATCACCTCACCAAGTTTGGGTGGCGTGACATTCTCGTCATCGACAAGGGCGAACTCTTCGAGAATGACGGTTCTACGTCTCATGCCCCGGGCGGGCTGGTTCCCCTGAGTCATTCCAAACTCCTTACCCAGATGGGCCTTTATACCTCTGATCTGGTTGAGGGACTTGCACCCTATTCCAGCGAGCAGAACACCTACAATCCCGTCGGCCAACTGGAAGTCGCCATTTCCCAAGCGCGTTGGCGCGACCTGACTCGCCTCCATGGAGAGTCCAAGGGGTTCGGCTGCGAATCCCATCTGTTGAGTGTGGAGGAGAGCCGGGAAAAGTTGCCCTTTCTCAACCCCGAGGCGTTTGTGGGTGGGCTCTTTATTCCCAAGGGCAAGATCGTCAAAGGCGCGCACGTTTCCGGCGCGTTGGCGCGCGATGCCGAAGCTACCGGCGGCGCCCGTTTTGTGGGCCATACGGCCATGACCGACATCGAGATCGAGAACGGCCGGGTGGTCGCCGTCCACACGAGCAATCCGGACCTGGCCCGGATCGAATGCGAGCATGTGCTCCTTTGTGCCAACATCTGGGCGCCGGCCTTGAGCGCGAAGTTCGGCATCGATTTGCCGTTGATGGCTTTCGAGCACCAGTACGTGACGACTCGACCCCTGGAAACGCTGAGCCGTTTCGATAGGGAGAACAAAGATCACGAGGTCGTCTATCCCACTATGCGCGAGCTGGATTCGACCATGTATTACCGCCAGCATTGGGACGCATACGGCATCGGCTCCTACTATCACAGACCGCACATGGTGCGTCCCCGCGACGTGGGCAAGACGGCCATTCACCCCTTCACGCCCGAGGATTTTTTCGGCAGGCCGTGGGAGCAAGCCCAGCGCCTCCTTCCCATGTTGCAGGGCGCCGAGTTGGCCACCAGCTTCAATGGGATGTTCGCCTTTTCGGTGGACGGCTATCCCATCATCGGTGAGGGACCGGTGAAAGGGTTCTGGGCCGCCGTGGCTTCCTGGATTACCCATGCGGGCGGCGTGGGCAAGAGTGTGGCCGAATGGATGGTCTATGGTGAGACCGAGTGGGATATGCGCCAGGCCAGCATTCACCGCTTTCACCCCTTCCAGACGACCGACGCCTATCAGACTGTCGTTACCCAGAAAAATTACCGGGAGGTCTACGACATCGCCCACCCGCGCCAGCCCCTTTCCGAACCGCGCAACGTGCGCCTGAGCCCCTTCGCGCCGCGGCTGGATGCGCTGCAGCCCGTCTACACCACCTTCGCCGGGTTGGAACTGCCCAACTGGCTTGAAGCCAATAGCCGCCTCCTGGAGAAATACGAAGAGCAGATTCCGTCGCGCAGCGGCTGGGCCGCGGCCTATTGGTCGCCCATTCAAGGGGCCGAACACCTGGAGACCCGCAACAATGTCGCGCTCTATGATCTGACCGGCCTCTCCATCATCGAAGCCAAGGGCCCGGGCGCGGTCGAGTTTGTCGATTATCTCTGCAGCAACAAGATGGACGTGGCCGTGGGGCGTGTGGTCTACACAACCTGGTTGACGCCGGCCGGCGGCGTCAAGCGCGATCTGGCAGCAGCCCGGGTGGGGCAAGAGCGCTACTGGCTCTTCGTGGGTGAGGGAACCCTACCCCAGGATCTTGCCTGGGTGACGAGCCTAGCGCCGACCGACGGCACGGTCACCATCACCGACTTCTCTAATGCTTATACCGCCCTGGGCTTGTGGGGCCCCAACGCCCGCAAGGTGTTGGAGAAGGTTACCGATGCCGACGTGAGCAACGCGGCTTTTCCCTACTTCACGGCCCAATGGATCACCATCGGCCTCGCGCCGGTGCTGGCCATGCGCATCTCCTATGCCGGTGAACTGGGTTGGGAGCTTCATTTCCCCATGGACATGGCTCTGCCCGTCTGGGATGCGCTCTGGGCCGCAGGACGCGAGTTTGACCTGATCGCTGCCGGCATGGGCGCGTTCGATTCCCTGCGCCTGGAGAAAGGCTATCCGCTCTGGGGCGGCGATGTCTACACCGAATATACGCCCTACGAAGCCAACCTGGGCTGGACGATCAAGCTCGACAAGCCGCGCGAGTTTGTGGGCAAGGAGGCCTGCCGGATGCTCACGACGAAACCGCTGAAGAAGAAACTCTGCTGCATGTGCTTCAAGAACGGGGGTATGGCCCTGGGGTATGAGCCGCTTTTCGTGGAGGGCGAGTGCGTGGGCCACGTCACCAGCGCCAACTACGGCTACTCGGTAGGCAAGTTTATTCTCTATGGCTACCTGCCGGCCGTTCACAGCGAACCCGGCACGGAAGTCGAAGTAGAATATTTCGGCGAACGCTACGCCGCCGTGGTCGCCGCCGATCCCCTCTTCGATCCCGGGATGGCGCGCCTCAAGGCGTGAGACATAGAACGCGGATTAGGCG
>CAYZLP010000914.1:0-2562 GCA_964478635.1 uncultured Caldilineaceae bacterium | reverse complement strand
GAATTGCCGACGGCCGGTACGTGGCGGGTGGAGGTGGATGTACAGGGCGCCCTGGGAACGGGGACCGTCTCGTTTGCGACGGAGGCCCTGCCGCCCCAGCGGGGGAATTGGCTGTGGTTGGGCTTAGGCGCAGGGGCCGTATTGGCCCTGGCCGGCCTCTTCGGCCTGCGCAAGGGGAACCAAGCGGCCCCGCAGCTCCGCACGCGTCGCGCGACGCCGGCAGATGTGGGTTGAAAATAGAGGAAGGCAAGATGGAATCAATCATTGAGACACTGCGGGCGCTGGTAGGCCGGCGCTGGTGGTGGGTTACGATCCTGGTTATTCTGGGCGTCATTGCACTCGTTCGCCTGGGCACCTGGCAGTTGGACCGGCTCGAGGAGCGGCGTGCGTTCAATGCGGAAGTGGCAGCCAAATGGCGAGAAACGCCCTTTGACCTGAATCGGGAAGCGCTGCCCGACGATGTGGCGGCATTGGAGTTCCGGCGGATTCAGGTGGCGGGCGACTACGATTTTGAGAATCAGGTCGTGCTTCAGAACCAGAGCCTGGGCAGCGGCAGCGGCAGTATGTTGGGCGGCGCACCGGGCGTCTATCTGGTCACGCCCCTGGTCTATGCCGATGACCAGGCCGTGCTGGTCGTGCGGGGCTGGGTTCCGCTGGATCAGGCTGAGCCCGGTGCGGTGGAGGCCCATGCGGAGTCGGCGGACCAGGGCATTGTGGGCTATATTCAGGAGTCCCAGAACATGCCCGGCGGTGGCGAAGTCGTCATCCCGGATGAAGCGCAGCGGGCCTGGAATTTTCTGAACGTTCAGGCCATCCAGCCGCAGATACCCTATGCGCTCATGCCGTTCTTCATTCTGCAACTGCCCGAAGAGGGGCGCTCATTTACGCAGCTGCCCTTGCGCGTCGAGCCGATTACGCTCTCCGAAGGAAATCATTTTAGCTACGCGATCCAGTGGTTCATGTTTGCCACAATTTTGGGAATCGGCTATATTCTCTTCGTGCGCCATACCGAGCAGCGCGCCAAGCGGATCGCCGCGGCGCAGGCAGCGCAGGAAGAACCTGAAGCCAATCTGCCAATCGCGCATCACGGTGCGTCGTAAGCGCACCGCTCTCGATTTCTCAACCACCTGATGGGGACAGCTTTCCCGGTCTTGTGGCCGCTGTCGACGAAGAGAGTTGCGTACCTGGCCGTTGCCAGATATGGAACAGCCACGTAACTTCGATACCCTACAAAGGTTCATTGCATGTCCTTGCGCAGTTCGATTGTTGAGAATGCAGGCAAAGTTGATCAGCCCCTGACCCGGGAGCAGGCCCTGACCCGGCTTGCCCTGAGCGATTATCTTGCCCTGACCAAGCCCCGCATCATCTCGCTGCTGCTGGTGACCACCCTCGTGCCCATGTTCCTGGCCGGCGATCAGGCGCCCGGCGGCTGGCTGATACTCTGGGTGATGGTGGGCGGTTTTCTCGCCGCGGGCGGCGCGAACACGATCAATCAGTATATCGATCGGGACATCGATCACGTGATGGTGCGGACGCGCCGGCGCCCCCTGCCCAGTGGCCGGATGACGCCCGCCCAGGTGCTCATCTTTGGCCTGGCCTTGAGTGCGTTGAGCTTTGGCCTGCTCTGGTGGAGCGCCAATTTGCTGACCGGTCTATTGGCCGTCTTCGGCATCTTTTTCTATGTCTGCATCTACTCGCAGCTGCTCAAGCGGCGTAGCACCCAGAATATCGTCATCGGCGGCGCCGCGGGCGCAGTCCCGCCCTTGGTCGGTTGGGCGGCCGTCGCCAACGAGATTTCTCTGCTGCCCATCTTTCTCTTCATGATCGTTTTCTACTGGACGCCGCCCCACTTTTGGGCGTTGGCCCTCATGCGCCAGAAAGAGTATGGCGCGGCCGGCGTACCCATGCTGCCCGTCATTGCCGGAGAGCGAGAGACCCACAACCAGATGGTGATCTACAGCGTCTTGCTGCTGCTCATCAGCCTGGCGCCCGTCTTCCTGCGTTTGCTTGGTCCGGTCTACCTGGTTGCCGCGCTGTTGCTCAACGGAATCTTTCTATGGCAGGCCATTGACATTCGCCGGAAGCCGACCAACGGCAACGTCTGGCGCCTCTACCGCTATAGCTTGCTTTATCTGGCCCTGCTTTTCCTGGCCATGGGCGTTGACGAACTCTTCTATTCCGCCCCGGCCTATTTGGCGGATATCCACTTACGACTCCCCTTCTGACGTGGCATAGTACTCGGTTAGGTTGATTGCTGTCATTCTGAACGGATCTATGTCGAGACCACAGATATGGCGACTGTCCAGTGAAGAATCTCGACGTAGCCAGAGCAGAGATTCTTCACTGGACAGCTGCCGAGCTCCAAGCTTCGCCGTAGACCCGTTCAGAATGACAAATGCGGAATTCAGGTTAACAGAATGCTAGGTTCAGAATAGTCCATTCGATAACGGCCGGCGTTTTTTGCGCCGGCCGTTTTGTCTATGGCAAGATCGAATGATTAGAGGACGATTAGCATTTGCATGGCATGGCGTTTGAATGCTTGAAGCCGGGGAACAATCGTGC
>CAYZLP010000913.1:0-2564 GCA_964478635.1 uncultured Caldilineaceae bacterium | reverse complement strand
GCCACCGGTACATCCATCTCCTGCAGGCCTCGATAGAGTTCCATGGCATTGGAGAGCGGCACGCGCCGGTCGCCTTTTCCGTGCTGAATCAGCATGGGCGTGGCCGCGTCCGCGATCTTGCTGATGGGCGCGGTCTTCGCATAGAGCTCGCGCCCGCGGAAGGGGGAGCCCGACAGGTAGTGGTTCGTAAAGTCGGGAATGTCGTTGCTGATATGGTAGGTGTACCAGTCTAATGCGCCGGCGCCCACCGAGACGGCCTTGAACTTCCGGGAGTGCAGGCCGGCAAAGGCCGAGATGTATCCGCCCTGCGACCAGCCCATGCAGCCCACCCGATCGGGATCGACCCAGCCCAGCGCAACCAGGTGATCAATCGCGCTTTCGAGATCCCACAGATCGCCCACGCCGAGATTGTCCACGTTGAGTTCGGAGAAGGCCTGGCCCCGGCCCATGGAACCGCGGTAGTTGGGCTTGAGCACCAGAATATCCTTGTTGGCGAATTGCACCGTAGGATAGTAGGCAACATCATCCCCATACAGCAGGTAGGCGGGCGATAGCCAGTCAGGGCCGCCATGGACGACGAATACGAGGGGATAGCGCCGGCCCGGATCGAAGTTGGGCGGCTTACGCAGCACGCCCTCAATCTCCGTGCCGTCAAAACTGGTCCAGCGAATGGTCTCAATCGTGCCCAGTTTCCAGTCCGCCAAGTCGCTGCCGAAATCGGTCAACTGAACGGGGGTGGACCAGCCGGGTTCCTCTCTGTTTAACAGGTAGAGTTCAAAAGCGGTCGTGGCATTGCAGCCCGCGAAGCTGATCTGGCCCTGTTCGTTCAGGTGGAATAGCGATTCCGGGTAGATGCCGTCCATTTCCAGCGGGAAGAACCGTCCGTCCTCCTCAAGCTGGACAAGGCGCAGCGCCGTGCCGTCGGGGTAGACGCCGACGATCCCGGCTGCGCCCCACCGGGCCTCCAGAATCTGGCGATCAAGCCCGGCGGAGATGTTGGTCATGCCGGCCAGAAACGCTTCTGCATCGCCCGCCGCCCGGGCAGTCGCGGTTTCAATCATCCAGTAATCTTCACGCGTGTACATCATGTTGTCGCGTCCCCGATGGGCAATGAGGAGCTTTGCCCCGTCGGGCGCAACGGCCGCGATGGATGCACCGGCGGGTACGTACAGTTGGGTGATTTCACCCAAAGCGCTGGAATCATCCGGCGCTTCAGCGGCCGGTTCGTCCCGATCTCCCTCTTGCTCCGTAGCGACGTTCCGTTCACGTTCGAGATATGCAGCAAGGGCTGCCGGGGCGTCCAGGGTCAGGCAGAAGCAAGTCGTGTCGCGGTAGTAGACAAGATCGTCGTGGGGCCAACAGGTGAGGTAGATCGCATCGTTCTGTGGCGAGATGGCCACGGTCTGAATCGAAAGCGGCTCGGGCAGCAGCTTGCTCAATTCGATGACGGGCGCCACCAGCTTCTCGCCTTCCTCCTCCGTCAGCGCTCGTTGCTCGGTCAGGAACGCTTTGCGCTCTTCCAGCCCAATGTAGTAGAGCGCAGATGCGCTTTTTTCCTGTTCGACGCGAGTGTAGTCGCCAAAGCGCGCGCTGCGCTCCTTGTTCTGCGCGCGTTCGGGGTGTTCGGCCTGAAAAAGAAAACCGGTGGCAAATGGCTTGAACCAGTCCACGCCCGTGTCGTGATCGGTTACGGTCCAACCTTCGCCCACGAGGCTTTCGTAGAGCCAAATCTGGGCCTTGGCATCTTCCTCCGGGCCGGTCCGCAACAGGGCCAGGGTTCGTTCGTCGACCCACTCGATCTGCTGGATGCTGCCGGTTCTGGTCAGCGCGTGCAGTTCCCCGCTATGGACGTCGAGGAGCATGCCGCGCTGTTCGTAGCGGTTGTCGCGCCAGTTCGTCGTCCGCGACGTAAAGGCCACGTACGCGCCTGTCGGTGAGACGGTGGCCTGCTCGGGCATCTCCAGGGCGATCAGATCGCGTAGCGTCGGTTCGTAGCCTTCAATCTTCTCGGACTCCCGATCTTGCGTAATTGTCTTCATGAAATCGCCTCTTGAAGCTTCTGGCGCGGCATCGATTGCTGCCGGTTTGGACCACGCGTTGCGTTCCTTCGTCTCACGCTGCGGCCTTGAGCACGCGTAGTGCGCGTAGGGTAACCCAGGGATTGGCTTGTTTCTTGGCGCCGAAGTCGACCCACGTCTTCCCTGCATAGCCATATTCGAGCGGCCAGCGACCGGCGGCGTCTTGCTTGCTGCGGATCAGGTGCAGCGTTGCCGACAACCGCGTATCATGGGCCAGACCCAGACCGCAGAGCGCCTCGGCCAGTTGCAGAATATCGGTTACGTAAAAGACGGGAAAGCCGAACTTCCACCAGTTGCCGCTCGGCCTGGCTGCGTAGCCGCGGGGATAGGCTGCGCCGACCGGTTCGACGCTGAACAGAAAATCGACGCCCCGCCGGATGGCGCGTTCGATCAGGGGCGTGCGCCGTTCCTCCGGCCAAACCCCAAAGGCGAGCATGACTTTGGCCGCGCCCCATGCGCAGGGCAGGAAATTGTTCGCTCCGCAGG
>CAYZLP010000912.1:0-2569 GCA_964478635.1 uncultured Caldilineaceae bacterium | reverse complement strand
TACCGAACCAGAGGAGAAACCGCATGTCACAAGTCCATGAATCCCCCTTGAAGCAGCAGTATGAAGAAGATGGCTACGTCATCGTGCGCAATGTGCTGGACGCCAACCTTATCAACGAGGCACAAGGGCACGTCGACTGGCTCCTGGAGAAGAATCCCAGTTTGCGGCCCGAACAGTTGGGTCATCATCTCATGACCAAGGATGCCTTCTGGGTGCGCCTGGTCAGCGACGATCGCCTGTTGGACATCGTCGAACAGTTCCTGGGGCCGGACCTGGGCCTGTTCGCGTCCCACTACATCGCCAAGCCGCCTTACACGGGCAAGGCCGTGCCCTGGCATCAGGACGGCAGCTACTGGCCACTGGATCCCATGGAGGTTATTACCTTCTGGCTGGCCATCGATCGCAGCGATGAAGAGAATGGCTGCATGAAAGTCATCCCCGGCACCCAACGGGACAACCTGCTCTCCCTCGATCACTATGTCGCGCAATCGGAAGAGAACGCCTTCGAAATCGCCATGGATCCAGATTCGGTGGACGAATCGAAGGCCGTGAGCTTCGTGCTCAATCCGGGCGACATTTCCATCCACAATCCGTTGATCACCCACGGCTCCCACGCCAACACCTCACCGCGCTGGCGCCGGGGGCTGACGATCCGCTATATTCCGACCTACACGCGCATTACCAAGGAATTGCCGCACCCCGGTGCGTTCATCTTCCGGGGCCAAGGCCACGCCAACGGTAACGGCTGGAACCCCCTGCCTGCCTACGCTCCCGAAACTTCCATGCCCTTTGGTGACAGTGACGCCTGGAATGAAAAGATGGGCGCCCTGAATGAGAAGTATCGGGAATTTGTGGGACAGCGGGTTTGAGAAGAGATTAGAGCTTGTGAGATTGGGGGATTGAGCGATTGGTTGGCGGGCCGGGCGCAAAATCATCCAATCTCATAAGCTCATAAGCAACGCTTTCGCCATGCCGAGTACACTCCCGCGTAAATTCCACGGCGGAAATAGGGCAGGTCTCCCTCGGGTAGAAACCGTCGACTTATTGCCGCCGGCCTATCCCATCCACCTCCTCGCCCGCGACATCATCGATCTGGAGACGGAAGCGCACTACAGTTTCAAGACCATTTGGCCGGAGGAGAATAGTCACGGGCAAATTGGGACGACGACGTCTCACGATCACGATTTCTATGAGCTTTTTCTGATCACCCATGGGCAGATCTGGCACCTGGTGAATCGCGCAGAGATCGTGTTGACGGCCGGACACCTGGTTTTTGTCCGTCCAGCCGACTGTCACGGTTTCCGTCAGTATGAGGATGAGGATTGCGGGCTGATCAACCTTGCCTTTCCGGCCCGCACCGTGACCGCACTCTTTGCTTACCTTGGCGAGGGCTTCCGCGCACAACGCCTGTTGCTTGCGCCCACGCCGCCGACTGTGCTTCTCACAGAGCCGCAGCGCCAGGCGACCGTGGCGCAGCTCAATCGTCTGCATGGCATTTCCCACACAGAAAAGCAGCGCATCCGCACCCAACTGCGTCTGGTTCTGGCCGAATTATTGGGGCAACACTTTGCCGAGGACGATTACGATCGTAACAACGGCAAGGTCGCAACTTCGGCATTTACATGGCTCTCTGAACTCTGCGCGCGCATGGAAGAGCCTGAGAACCTGCGCGGTGGGGTAGCCAGGATGCAATCGCTTGCCCATACCAGCCCCGAGCACCTCAGCCGTACCGTTCGTCGGGAGCTCGGCTGCACCCCCACTGAATACGTCAACCGTCTGCGCCTGACTTACGCTGCCAACCTCCTCCTCCACACCGATCAGGCCATCATCGATATTTGCTACGAAGTCGGCCTGGACAACCTCAGCTATTTCTACCGCATCTTCAAAGCGCGCTACGGCACGACGCCGGCGCGCTTCCGCGCCCGCAACGGCGGCCGTAATCGTGTCCAGCCGATTCCCTAGAGCGCTGGACCGGCGAACTCTCTTTGAGACAACCGGGCAGATTTTTGAGACTTTTTCGATCGTTTCCAGGATAGTATAGTAGTGCAACCACATAGATTGCTGCGTACGTGATTCCCAGACGTGCAAATCACCTGCATTGTATGACCAATATTGACGTTCTATTGGCTGCAATCAGTCGCTACGCAGTTTGTTGCTCGTTTTCCCCGTGGCAGTGTGCTTCCCAAAGCAAGCGCACTGCCGCCGGATGCGTGACCTGTCTGTCCAACTGCCTGCGTATGGTGCTGTCGCGCCCGCGTGCAGCTGGCAAAGCCTTAACACCCTGGAGGCGCCATCGTGCTGTCCGAAAATCCTAACCAAGCCGTCCCCTCCTCTGCACCGTTCCAATCGAGTGACGTTCAACTACCCGATATGACCCTACCGAGCGGCGGCGGGGCCATCAAGGGCATAAGCGAGACCTTTCGCGCCAACCCGGTAACGGGCACCGCGTCCCTCACCTTCCCCCTGCCGGTCGCGTCCGGACGGGGTTTTGCACCCGAACTGACGCTCGGGTACAACTCGGGGAGCGGCAACGGTCCTTTTGGCCTGGGTTGGCAAGCGTCCATCCCCG
>CAYZLP010000911.1:0-2573 GCA_964478635.1 uncultured Caldilineaceae bacterium | reverse complement strand
GCATGGAGCAGCGCGATGTGCAGCACGTGGCTTTCGATCCATTCACCGCAGTAGAGCAGGCGGCGCAATGCGCGAATGGCCGGGTCGATGGTTACGCCAAAGGCATCTTCCATGGCGTGGACGGCGCTCATCTGGTAGGCGACCGGGCAGATGCCGCAAATGCGGGCCGTGATATCCGGCGCCTCGGCATAGCTGCGTCCGCGTAGAAACGCTTCAAAGAACCGGGGCGGCTCGAAGATGCGCAAGGCCACGTGGGTCACTGCGCCGTCACGTACGTGTACCGTGAGCGCGCCTTCGCCTTCGACGCGGGCCAGGTTGTTGACTTCAATGGTTTTCGTGATCTGCATGGTCATACCGTTCACTCTCTCGCCGGAAGAGTTCCGAGCCGGCGTTGTATGTGCGGAAGGCGCGAACGATGGCGTGCGGTTCCATGCCCAGTTTCACCTGCCACCAGTCGCTGAGCGCGGCCGTGTTGGGTGTCTCCATGGGACCGAAGCAGCCGTAACAGCCGCGGCCGTAGGTGGGGCAGAGCGCGCCGCAGCCGGCTTGGGTGACCGGCCCCAAGCAGGCAACGCCCGCGGCGACCATAACACAGGGCGTGCCCTTCTGCTTGCATTCAATACAGAGGCTGTGAACAGGCACGTTCGGGCGCCGGCCATAAAGATAGGCGCTGATCACTTCCAGTAGCTGATATTTGTTGATGGGACAGCCGCGCAATTCAAAGTCGACGAAGACATGGTCGGCCACGGGGGTCGATTTGGCCAAGGTCTCGATATACTCGGGATGTGCGTAGACCGCCTCCGTGTATTCCGCGACGTCTGCGAAGTTGCGCAAGGCCTGGATGCCGCCCGCCGTCGCGCAAGCGCCGATGACAACCAAGAATTTCGAGGCGGCGCGAATTTCGCGGATCCGCCGCTCGTCGTCCGCCGTGGTGATGGAACCCTCAACCAGAGAGAGATCGTAGGGGCCTTCCATCACCGCCCGGGTCGCTTCCAAGAAGTAGGCAATGTCGACCGCGCCGACGACGTCGAGCAGCTCTTTTTCGCAATCGAGCAGGCTGAGCTGGCAGCCGTCGCACGAGGCAAATTTCCAGACGGCCAGGCGAGGTTTGCGAGATTGATACATGCTACACCTCCCAGATGCCGAGGAAAGGCTCGACCCGGTCGTAGCGGAAGACCGGCCCGTCCCGGCAGATGAAGAACGGTCCGAATTGACAGTGCCCGCACGCGCCGACGGCACATTTCATGTTGCGTTCCAGCGAAAGGTAGATGCGATCGGCATTGACGCCGCGCTTGCGCAGAGCCTGCACGGTGAAGCGCATCATGACCTCCGGCCCGCAAACCATGGCAATCGAAGTGCCCGGGTTGAAGGGCGCGTGGGGGATGAGGGTCGTAACGACGCCCACATTGCCGTGCCAATCGCCTGTCGCCCGGTCGACCGTCACAAAGATCTCCAGATCGAACCGTCCGCGCCACTGCTCCAATTCCGGTCGGTAGAGCAGATCCTCCTGAGTGCGCGCACCGTAAAGCAGAACAATGCGTCCAAAATCATCGCGCCGGGCCAGGAGCTGGTAGAGGGCGGGTCTGAGGGGAGCCAGGCCGATGCCGCCGGCCACCAGGAGCACGTCGTGCCCCCGGGCTTCTTCGATGGGCCAGGCGGCGCCGAAAGGCCCTCGCACGCCCAACAGGTCCCCGGTTTTCAGCTTGCCCATGGCCCGCGTCACCGTGCCCACCCGTCGGGTCGTATGCACGAGCGTGTCCGACTCGGCCGGATCGCCGCTGATGGAGATGGGGATTTCACCCACTCCGAATAGATAGAGCATATTGAACTGTCCGGCTGCAAAGCCGTCCGTGCCGCCGGGAGGTGTCAGGGTCAGCGTGAAGGTATCATCGTTCTCCTGCCGCCGTTCCACCACCCGGCACCAGACGGGCTGCATCGGATTGGTCATCTTGCTAACCATACCGAACTCCCAGATTTATGGTCAGTCGACAATAGGCAATTGACGATTGACAATTGACAATTGATTAGTCATCAAGGCCAGACGGCATAGACATCCATCAACTGCATGCGCGTGGCTTGCAGGCGCTGCGTCATGACGCGTGCGAAGCGCTTCATCAACTGATAGCCCAACTCATGATCGGCTTCGCACTGCGCGCGGAGGCGGCGCGCGTCGAAGGCGATCGTTTGGGTTGGTTCGACGGCCCGGGCGTCAAATTGCCAGAGGTGAGGCGGAAAGAGCCAGGACCAACCCAGCACTTCGCCCTCTCCCAACGTCTGAATCGGCAGAACGCGCCGTCCCGGCGTGGGCAACTCAAGCGCAATTCTGCCGGGGCCGATGACATAGAAGGTGTCGGCGGGCCGATCGGCTTTGAAGATGTACTCATCCTTATTGTAACGGGCGAATCGGGCGCACGTCACCAGGTTTTCCAGGTGGCGTGGTTCGATTCCTTCAAAAAAACGGTGCTGGCTGAGTATCGCTTCGATGGTGAGCATGGGTGCCTCCTTGGTGTTGTGCAGTCACGAACTATGCAGTGCTCCTTTCCGGCGTTGGCTCTCGCTTTTCGTCCGCCTTC
>CAYZLP010000910.1:0-2574 GCA_964478635.1 uncultured Caldilineaceae bacterium | reverse complement strand
CCGCAATGTACTAGAACAATACATTCCACAGAGGACGCCGAGGAGGCGCAGAGTTGAGCAGAGAATGGCTTAACTCTGCGCCTCCTCGTGGTTTTTCACTGCACTTCTCTGTGTAACGTCTTGCCCTCGCGCTCAGGCGTCCAAAAACCGATCGGGGCGGTAGGGGGCTAGCAGGTCGATGGAGGCGCCGTCGATCAGCTCCAGCGCGGCAAATTCCCCGACCAGGGCGGCCAGGGTGACGCCGCTGTGCATGGCGGCCACGTAGACATTGGGCTTTTCGGGGCTGAAACCGATGATCGGCAGGCCATCTTCGGGAATCGGGCGGCGTCCTTTGTGCGTAAGGCGGATCTTGGCTTCGGCCAAGGCCGGGATGTAGCCTGCGGCGCTGCGCATGACCTCCGCAAACTCTTCGTCACGCTCGCCCATGGAGCGATCGTGGAGTTCGCCGTGACTGCCGCCGTGAATCGCCACCGTGCCGTCGGCCAGCTGGCGAATGTTGAGCGGCGGCTCTACTTCCCGGGGCGTGTGGACCAGCGCGGCTGTGGTGAAGATGGGTGGCATGGGCTCCGTCTGAATCGTTGCCCCGAAGGTGTGGTAGAGGGGGGCGCGAACGCCGGCCAGCTCGGCCAGGGCGGGCGTGTCCGGGCCCACGGCCAGGACGACATAGTCGCACTCGATGGGTCCGGCTGGCGTCTCCACGGCCGTGACCCGCTCTTCCCCGCTTGCCGTCCGAACTGTCGCAAAGCCGACGGCGGGCGTGTTGGCCGCAATCTCGCCGCCCAGTTCCTGGGTGCGCGCAACGGCCGCCCGGACAACCTTGGGCGCGTCGACATGACCTTCGATTTCGGTGTAGGTGGCGGCCGTAACTGGACCGGGCGTCAGATTGGGCTCAAGCCGGGCAAGCTCGGCGGCATCCAGCAGGCGAATCGGGTAGCCCCACGATTGGAGCTGCCCGACGCGTTCCGTTAGCTGGGCCGCTCCTTCCTCCGTGGCGGCCCAGCGTACCTCGCCGCCCCAGGTGAGGTCCACATCCTCTGCGAGCAGGCGAGCATAACGCGGCCACATGTCCAGCGAACGCCGGTTGAGATCGTGATAGTGGCGCGGGTTCTTGCCGTGACCGTTGATCCAGGCGAACGAGACCCGGGAGGCGCCTTCTCCCGGCTGACCCGCGTCCAGAAGGGTCACGCTCGCGCCCTGTCTGGCGCAATGAAAGGCGATGGAGGAGCCAATAATGCCGGCCCCGATGATGACGATATGCGGCTTGCGGCTTCGGCCCTGAACGTACATTGTTTGCCCCCGTCGGTAGCGGTGGTCCGTACGCCGTGACAGTCCACGGTTTGTGGAGACGTAGTCGAGTCAACGGCTCAAGCCGGCAACTGTCACGGCGCAGCGAATCCTGGTTTAGCAAAAGCGTTTTGCGTTAGCTTACCGTCCGGCTCTGCCTTGGGCCAAATTTACGGCGTCACGCAACATGGCCGCGGCCGTGGGCAGGGGTTCCCGCTCCCAGAGCTTGTGGTACATCTTGCCGTAGAGATCGCTGTGAATTTCGATGCCCATCTCCCAGCCGTCACAGCGGCCGAGAAAGGAATCCTGTTCGACGACCGTGGGGGCGACGACGAACTGATAGCCATCCCCGCCCAGACGGGCCGTGGCAAGAAGTTTGATGACATTGCCGGCCGCGGCCTCCTGCTGAAGCTGTGCGGGCGTCAGATCCGTGATCCCCTGTACGGCCACGTCGTCCAGCGTGATGTCGACGCCCAGAAAGCTGTTGGCAATGATGACGAGCTTGTTGGCCGTGTCCCAGCCCTCTACATCGAGGGAGGGGTCGGCTTCGGCGATGCCCCGGGCCTGGGCTTCGGCCAGCGCTTCGGCATAGGCCCGACCGGCGGCCATTTCGGCCAGGATGAAGTTGGTGGTGCTGTTGAAGATGCCCTGCAGCAGCCGCACTTCGGCGGCGACCAGGTCGCGGCGACCGATGTTGATGACGGGCAGCGCGCCGCAGACGGTGGCGCTGAAGGCCAAGCCGGCCCCATTGGCCGCGGCCAGGTCGTGCAGTTCCCGGAAGGCGAGCACCAGGGGGCCTTTGTTGGCCAGCACCACGTCAATGCCCCGGTTCAGGGCGTTGCGCGTCACGCTCAACCCCGGCTCGCCATGTTCCAGGTTCACGGGCGATGCTTCCAGGACCAGGTCGCACGCTAGTGTCTGGGCGATCTCGGCCGAAGTGACGCCGGGCCGATAGCCATCCAGGTCGGCCACGCGTCCGCCCGCCTCCTTGAGCATGCGCACCGCTGCCGGCCCAAAGCCCGCCGGATTCACCGCCACGCCGCTGCTGTCGGCCACGCAGACGACGGCAAAGGCAAGCCCATACTGCTCACGCAGGCGGGCTTCCTTCATCTCCAGAATTTTCAGAAAGTTCCGACCGACATTCCCCAGGCCGATGAGGGCAGTATGAACGACTTGTTGGTCCATAGTCTTTCAGACTCTCAATCTCCAAATCACTCCTTTTTCGCCTTTACCAACTCCGCAAACCGCGCAAACAACAGATCCGCGTCGTGGGGTCCCGGACTCGCTTCG
>CAYZLP010000909.1:0-2575 GCA_964478635.1 uncultured Caldilineaceae bacterium | reverse complement strand
CCTGGAAGATGAGACGGGAAGTCGGCAGGTCACCGGTCTCCAGGTCGCCGGCAGCATCGCCGAAGCCTTTGCTCGGGCCGGCGATGCAGTCGATCTGGCCATCCTGACCGTCAAGAGCTATGATACGGCCGCCGCGATTACAGAGTGTCTCGATGCAGTGCGGAGTCAGGGCCGCGGGCTACCGCGGGTTCTGAGTCTACAGAACGGCGTAGGCAATGAGGAGATGCTTGCCGCCTCTTTCGGGCCTGAGCGGATCATCGCCGGCACGATTACCACGCCCGTTTCCATTCGGGAACCCGGCAGGATCCGGGTCGACCGGCCCAAATATGTGGTCGGGGTCAGCGACTGGCAGCCCGACGATCCGCCGGCTGCCGCTGCGATTCAGCAGTTGCTGAGCGCGGCAGGATTTTCCGTGACCCGGTACGCCGACGCCCGGGGGATGAAGTGGACCAAGTTGCTCATGAATATGGCCGGCAACGCGACCTGCGCAATTCTGGGGGCGCCGCCGGAAGTGGTCTTTGCCCAGAACGAAATGGTCGATCTCGAGATCGGCGCGTGGCGCGAGGCGCTGGCCGTCATGGCCGCGGCGTCTATACCGCCCCAGAATCTGGGCGGCTATCCGTTTGCCGTCCTGGCGCCCGGCATTCGCCATGGGCCCCGAGCGCTGCTACGTCCGATCTTGCGCAAACAGATCGGCGGCGCCCGGGGCGGCAAAATGCCCAGCCTCTACCTGGATCTGGAAAACGGGAAAGGGAAGAGCGAGGTGAGTTGGCTCAATGGCGCCGTCGTGACGCTCGGAGAAGCGGTGGGCGTCGCCACGCCGGTGAACCGGGCCCTGACGGAGACACTGCTCGACCTGGTGGCAAATCCGGCCAACCGGTCGGCGTGGTTCGAGAATTATACGCGACTGCAGGCCGCGGCGGGCCGATAGACCGGCACCATTTCGACAGGCTCAGGCTTCGACAGGCTCAGGCTTCGACAGGCTCAGGCTTCGACAGGCTCAGCCGGCGTGGAGTGTGTACTATCAATTAGAACTGGACGATCTGACGAAATCCCGGTCCGACCAGGGCGATCAGGACCAGGGCCACGATGGTGAAGAGGGCGAATTCGGCCAGCACCCGACGCGATAGGCGCCCTTGAAGACCCTGCTGGGCAATGCCGGTCAGCAGGTAGAAGATGAGCAGCAACAGCAGCCCGCCGGTGAGATCGGGCAGCAGTTTCCAGTAATTGAGCGCCCAAGTCACCTCACCCAGGATGAGGCCGATGACAAGTGAATAGCTCAGCGTGAGACTGACCCGATCCGTCGTGGTACGCAACAGTTCGACGGCCAGCAGCAGTGCCGTAAAGGCAGTCAATGAACCCGAGAGCAAGCTGCGCGTGCGGGTCTGGTACACGAAGAGAAAGAGCAGCAGCGCCGATCCATAGGTCAGTGCATCAAGGATCAAACGCCCGCGACGATAGCCCGGGCGTCCCGGTTCAACCGTTCCGTACAGGAAATTGAGCGCGATGACCAGCAGGGCGCCGGCCGCGGCAAGACCCAGGACTTGAACCGGCCGAGTCTCCGCCTGAGGCAAGACGAGCGGCGCGATGATGGCCAGGGCCATGGGCAAGGCCCAGAAGACCCATGTATGGCTGCGTCGCTGGCGCTGCAGGTAGGGATGGAGGGAGACGACGCTTTCGGTGACGGCAGCGGCAAGCACGGCCAGCAGCACGGCGGCGAAAATCGCGTCACCCAGGGCAATATTGAGCGGCGTTCGAAAGGCCCGCAAATTCAGCGTGATCGTGGGCAGGTCTACCAGCAGGCTCAAGCCGATGCCAAAGACCAGCAGCCAGACGCCGATGCCGATGCGATCCCGATAATCGACGTAATCGGCGCTCACCCGCTGCTGACGCCGGGGCATAATTCTCTCAAGCATAGATTGTGGGTTGAACGATTCAAGCTGTCGCATCGTGAAGACCCTATCCGAAAATTCGGTTGTGAGTCCCGAATCTTCTCGGACCGAAGGTGCGCCACAACGAATTCTCGGACAGATTCGAAGTAGAGAATCCTGTGACCGTACCAGAAATGCTGCAAACTTGCGCAACAAATTCGAGCCTCAACATTCTATGTTGCATGGTACCTGCTGTCAAAATCATGGCCAATAGTCTTTATCGTAACTTCGACATCACCATACTCGGCGAATCGACGCCCTATACTGTTCACGTCGCCTATGTGGACCACACGGCCGAAGGACGCTTTGCCCAAGATGCCGGGCTCGCCGTCTGGCAGCGATTTTTTGCCGCGCTCCAACAGACGGAACCGGGCGAAGAGCTGCTGCTGAACGCGGGAAGCGCCCTCTTTGGCGAACTGTTCCAGGCGGATGTCCGGGATTTGTGGTTGCGCGCCCGGTCAGACCTGGAGCGCGGCACGGTCGAGGGGCTGCGGCTCCGCCTGGCGATGCTGCCGCCCGCGGTGGCGGCCCTTCCCTGGGAATTTCTCTACGATCCGGATCGCAACACGCTGTTCGCCGCTCAGCCGCGCACGCCGGTCGTCCGCATCGCCCGGGCATACCGCCATGTAGGGCCGGCCCGGCCG
>CAYZLP010000908.1:0-2577 GCA_964478635.1 uncultured Caldilineaceae bacterium | reverse complement strand
CGCGATGCGGCCGTTACGGCGCTGGCAGCCCAGGCGGCTGAGGACGGGGTGGATTTGGTCCTCGTAGCCGATTCGGCCGCGGCAGCCCGGCATGCCGCCCGGAATGGCCTCATCGATCCGGCCGCCCTGCCGGCCATCGCAGCCGCAACCGCATAGCATTACTCCTCAAACACCCGAATCCGCCCATCCGCAGCGCCCACGGCGAGCCAGCGGCCATCGGGTGAAAAGGCCGCCGAATTGACGGAGTTGGTGTCGATGGCATGTTCTTCAACCACCGTCCAGCCGGTCGTTTCGAAGAGCCGGACCCGGGCTTTGGCCAGCAGCACGGCCCGGCGTTGGTCCGGCGCCAGGACCAGGCCCCAGGCGCCCTGCTCGATGGGGATGGTCTGAACGGCCTGGCGGGTGGCCACGTCCCACAGCTTGATGGCACCCTCGTAGCCGGTGGAGACGAGCCGGCTGCCGTCGCCCAAGTAGGCCAGGGATCCGGCCGCCGTTTTGTGGCCTGACAGCGCGCCCACAGCTTCGCCGTCAGGCAGGGACCAGAGCGTAATGTCATCGCCCAGCCCGGCCACGGCCAGCTGGCTGCCCTCCGGGTGGAAGGCCAGGGAGGTCACGTTTTTCTTGCTCGCCTTGATCCGGGTTACGAATGCGCCGTCTTGCGTCCAAATCGGGACGTTGCCGCCGTATTGGGCTGCGCCGATGCGCGCGCCGTCGGCCGAAATGCGGACGGCGGCCACCGTCTGCTTCCTATCCTGAAGGGGTTCGAGCAGCGTTGCGTCCGGCCAGGACCAGCGCTTGACCGTCTGATCGCTGGAGCAGGTTACGAGCAACGTTTCGTTGGGAGAGAGGGCTAGCCCGTTCACGCTCTTGTCATGGGCAGCAAAGTCCAGACCAGGTGTCCAGTCCGGCGCGGACCAGCTCTTGACCCGGTTGTCATACCCGCAGGAAATGAGCGTGCCGCTGTCACGCGTAAAATGGAGGGACAACACGTACCCGTCATGGGCCGAAAAGGTGGTGCGGTGATGCATGATGCCTCCTTTCCCGGATAGCCGGAGGTCTCCCTATAGTCTTGCCATTACTTCCCGCGCTGCACGGAGACCGGACGAGTATGCGCCGTGCACTGTAGACGGATGATCCTCCGAAGTCGCCTCGCCTGCAAAGAAAAGCCGGTCGGCAACAGGCATTGCCAAAACCCGCCGTGTCGACCGATCCGTGCCCACAGCATAGAATGAATACGCACCGAACGCAAGCGGATCGGAGGCCCAGCGGGTGATCTGCCAGTCAGTCGGATCGGGGATGCCCGGACCGTAGATGGTGCGCAACACGTCCATGGCATCGGCCAAGATGGCCGCATCCGTCCACGCCTCGATGGTGCGTGCGTAGCTGCCCGCGTTGAAGCCCAGCAGAATTGGCTTATCCGTGTAGTGATATAGGTTGAGCCATTCGGCCCAGCGTCCGGGCTGTTCGGCCGCGTAGTTGATCATCTCGGGTTCACGCGGCCAGAAGACATGCGGGAAGCGCAGCCACGCCTTGTTGAGCAGACCTGACCCCAGCGCGTGAATGGCCATTTGCTTGGCTGAGGGCAGCGCCGGCGAAAAGTCCACGCCCCCCTGCTGCAAGACGCCCAGCGGCAAGGTCACGACGGCGCAATCACCACGGAATTCGCCCTGCCCGGTGGTGACGATCACGCCGTCACGACCGTACTGGATTGCGCGGACGCTTTGGCCGCGCCGGATGTCCAGATCGTGCGCCAGCGCCGTCGCCAACAGGTCGTAGCCATCGGGAAAAATGACGTCGCCGCCACGATACAAGTCTGCGTCATCGCCATACCACGCCGAAAGCGCGCTGACGTCCGCACCGAATTCATGTTCAACCACAGTGTTGAGGTAGAAGGAAAGATAGCGCCGGGAATCGGATGAGAGGTCCTCCATCTGGCCTGCGCTGATCAGTGCAGCCTGGATAGACAGATCTGCGTCACGCTCCTCGGCAAAGGCCTCGGCGGCATCCAGCGCATATTCCGCCTGGGCTTCGATCTGATCCCAGAGCGCGTCACTCACGGCCACACCACTGGCATCGTAGAGCACGGCATTCTCGTAATCGGTGGGCAGGCGACGGGCGTTGCTCGCATCCGCCAACGGGGTGAGGGGGTTGCCGCGCACGCCGTGAATCCAGGATGCGCCCATGTCGACCGGCGCGTCAGGCCAACGTCGACTGGTCCAGACGCGGCCGCCGATGCGGTCCCGGGCCTCGAGCACCGTTACGGTGGCGCCGGCGTCGTGCAGCGTGCGTGCGGCGGCGAGCCCGGCCATGCCCGCGCCGATGACGACGATCCGCTTGGATGGGTCAGGTGGCGTCGACCTGCTGCAGGCCGCGGCAAGCGTGGTCGCCCCCAGCAGGAGCGCGAGCCGAAGCAGATGGCGCCGGTTTGGTTGATTCATAATGGTCTGCCCAGTAGATGATGAAGCGCCAATCTCCGAATCTTTTCCTCTCCCGATCCCAGATTTCACTTCCCGGACGCAACTGTTCAGCCATCGGCCAAATAGAACGCGGATTGAGCGGATTAGGCGGATTCCCGCT
>CAYZLP010000907.1:0-2579 GCA_964478635.1 uncultured Caldilineaceae bacterium | reverse complement strand
TCCGCCTAATCCGCTCAATCCGCGTTCTATTTGGCCGATGGCTGAATCGTTACCCCCAATCAAAAAACGCGCCTCGGTCAGTCCTTCGAGGCGCGTGCAATGTCGAACTGTTCCTGGCGCAATCCCCCACAGTGCACCGTGCGGAATGCAACAAGGCCGATGGCCCCCGCCCCACGGATCGTGGATCCGCCGGCCTGATGCAACAAAAAACCGGAGTGCAGAAGACTCCGGAGCGTACGCAAAAGGGCCGGTATGCAGCGGCACACCAACAGAAAGACCTTCTCTCATCCGGACTGTACCGTCGGCGTCGGAATCTCACCGAACTCCTGCACGACTCGCTGGCGACACGTCATCATGTCATCGCTTGCCACGCTCGCGGGCTTGGCGACAGGCAGCAGACTGGGCCGCCGTCGCATCACCGCCGGTCGGGAATTGGGTCTCCCCTCACCCTGCCCCGAAGGTTGATTATTGAGTTGTTAAAGGCAGTATAGTCGGCGGCAGCACCCAGGTCAAGTGGGCCGCTTTACGTTCTCGGCGGTCGATGCGCTATCGGCGCCGTCCGGCCGCTCCTCGGGATCGCCGGACCCGGACGGCTGCCCCTGCGCGGGCATATCCTGTCCATCCTGCGACCCGCTGCTTGCCGCTGCCTGCGACGTCTCTTCCCACGTTAACGCATCGGTGTTCCGGTACATTTCCAGCGTTGTTGTCCGCCCGGCCATGATCTCCTTCACAACCTGCGCGATGTCGTCTACGACCTTGTCCACGAAGGGCGTTCCGTCCTCCAGGGTCGCCCGCGCGTCCAGATAGCCGCCCCGCCCGGTATGGCCCATGGGGCCAACTTCGATATCCGTAATCCTTCCCTGGCGCCGAGCGCGGTTCCACTCGGAAGTGGCAAAAACGGGCCAGCGGCGGGGAACCAGAATGGCGACGGGCAGGGCTTTGTCCTTGGTGCCGTAAAAGTGGTAGACATGTTCCGCGGCAAAGAGGCCCGGATCACTGGCGAAGACCCCGCCCAGTGACAGCACGTAGACCGGGGCGTTGATCCACTCCGTGAGATAGGTCGTCGCGCCCACGGCCATCTGCCCGCCCGCGCTGTAGCCGATAATGAAGACGGGAATATCGCTATCGACCGGATAGTCGTAGCGCAGGAGGCCGTGCAGCATGATCTGGGCCATGCCCTGGTTGTAAATCGGACCGTAGCGGTTGTCGGCCGAGACCCACACCTGGAAGGCGTTGCGGATATTGATGATGTTGCCGGCCATGGCCGGTCCGTCCAACTTGCGGCGCAAGGCCCACCGCCAGATGCGGGCGAAGAAGGGCTGACCGGTCAGGGGCAGGTTGTTGACCGAATAGGGAAAGATGTCGTCGATGATTACCGCGTTGGGCAATGCAATCGAGAGACGCCGCAAGAATTCGGCCTCGCGGTAGCTCAAGGTCTGCCCCGATACCCGGCCGATGCCGGAAAGAAAGAGGATGTAGCAGGATGCATTGGGGCGAATGGAGCGCACGAGCCCGTCGGAGGGGAGGTCGTCGTGGTAGATCTTGTCACCGAACCATCCTGCCCACCAACCAAGCGTTTCGAATGGTGAAAACGCTGCCCAGACCAGCAATCCCAGCAGCAGCAGACCCAAGAGGAACAGGGCCTGACTGAACAACGATTCAAACACTGTCAGTCTTCTCCGTGGGCGGCGCCAGCAGCGCGTTGGGCTTGCTACCGGCCTCGGTCTCTTCAGGGGTCTCTCTTGCGGCCTCGCTCGCAGCCGCTTTCGAGGCCTTTTCGTCAGGATCCGCACCGCTGATGCGCCGGCTCAAGTTGAACTGGAGACCTTCTGTTCGCACCCGTTCACGGAACTCTTCCCATTTTGCGCGGGACAACAGTTCGCGCCAGTTGTCCACGTTCTCCATGATTTCAAAACGGCGGCGGAGGTCGGGAATGTCCTTGATGTTGAACTGCATGGGCGACCCTGCGATCCGGCGCTGGAGCCATTCACCAAATGCATAGAGGGGTACGCCTAGGGAGCGTCGCCAGAGCTGAATCAAGGCCCAGCCCATGGCGCTGGCCCCGGCCGCCTGCCAGATGCTCAAGCCGAGATTGGCATCGATGGCAACGGTAATCGCGAGCATGGTCCACAAGGAAAGAATGATGCCGAAAGGATTCCCCCAGTATGGCAGCAGTTCAAAAAAGCCGAGCAACTGCGGGGCATAAGCCAGGCCTACGGCCGAAGCCAACGCGACCAGCGGCACCTCAACCTGATAGGGAAAGCGCATGATGAGCCAGATGACGCCCACCCAGAGCAGATAGCCGATCATGTTGCTCAACGCTGAAATGCCCAGGGCCAGGGCGAAGCGCCGCGGACGGACATTGTTGATGAAGAGTACAACACTCTGGCCCAGCGCCTCGGAAAAGCTGGCAAGGGCAACGATAAAGAGCGCCACGGTCAGCCCGTTCGGCGCCAGCACAATCGTGCGATAAATCGAGGGATCCAGGCGCATGGCCATGCGAATCGTTTGTCCGAATGAGGGAAGCTCAGTCACGTCCATTCCTACTCGATCCATCCATCAGGCGCAAATCAATGACG
>CAYZLP010000906.1:0-2586 GCA_964478635.1 uncultured Caldilineaceae bacterium | reverse complement strand
AGGCGGCCGCGCGGGGCAGCAGCAGATCGAACGGCGCATACCGAACGTGCTGCAGGCTTGCCGGGAGCGCAGCGGGGATCTGTTCCACAAAGGGTGTGACGAGGATGCCGCGACGCTCCAAGCGACGGCAGGCGTCGACGGCCGCGGTGAAGAATTGCTCGCCCAGCTTCATGGCCGATCCGGGGGTGAAGACGATCGGCGCTGGGCCGGCATCCAGAAAGGTCAGGAGGTCGTCCGGCAGCGCCGCGGTCTCATCGACGGCATGGATGAAGCCGGTGAGCTGCAGTTGCGGCGGCCAATCGGGCTGGGGCGGGGCGAACCAGTCCGGGTAGAGACCGATACTGCACTGGGGCGAGTGGATGTAGTCGCCGAAAAAGGCTTGGGCGGGCGCCAGGCCCAATTCGGCGCGGTAGGCATTGACCGGCGGTCCCAGCGTTTTGTCGATCACCATGCGGTCGATGACGCCGAACCAGGCCCGCTTGAGACCTGGCGGCGTCCAACCGGGAAAGGCCATGCTTCCCTGGACCGGCGTGTCAAAGGCGGAACGGGTGACGCTGGGCTGGAGCTGCACGGTGGCGTAGGGAAACCCGTGAGTTTCGTGGGCCAGCCGCGCGCCAAAAATGATGCCGGGCGCGGCGATGATCGTGGTGGCCGGATCGAAGTCGATCAACAGATCATAGACATTGCGCATGATACGCAGAATGGCATTCTCCGCCATGACATAGAAGGAGCGGGTTGGATGCCACAGATCCGGGTTTTCGATCACATCCAGATAGTCTCGTTCGCTCCCAACGCCCATAAAGGCCAGACCGCTCTCCGCCACCGTCTGCTCAAAGTGGGGATTGGTTATGACGATCACCCGATTGCCCCGGCGCTGCAGTTCCCGGCCCAGGACGAGAAACGGGTTTACGTCACCTGCGCTGCCAAAGGTAGGCAGCAAGATGGTCCGATCCGTTGACATATGGCTCCAATTCCGAATCTGGCATCCGCCGATAGGGAGTCCGTCAGCGCAGCCTGGCAACCGATTCGCGAAGGATCAGTTCGGTGCCGAAAACGGGCAGTTCGATGGATTTGTCTTTGAGCAGCCGCAGCATGGCCCGGGCGGCCGTGTCGCCCATTTCCACAGCAGGTTGGTTGACCGTCGTCAGCGGCGGAATCATGTAGGCGCCGTCGTCTTGATTGTCGAAACCGACCAGGGAGACGTCCTGGGGAACCCGGATGCCCCGCCGGTGCAGGGCCAGACGCGCGCCCAGGGCCATTTGATCGTTGGCGGCGAAAATGGCGCTGAAAGTCTCGCCCCGGGTCAGTAGCATCTCCACAGCCATGAGGCCCGATTGGCTGCGAAAATCCCCTTCCACCACGAGCTCCTGGTTTTCAGGCACACCGGCGTCGCGTAGTGCATGGGCATAGCCCCTGCGCCGATCCGCGGCGTCTTGGTGGGATTGGGGGCCCGCAATGTGCGCGATGCTGCGGTGGCCGGCGTCGAGCAGGTAACGCGTGACGTCGTAGGCCGCCTGAAAATTGTCGACCCAGAGGCAGCGGTCCGGCAACTCCCGCAGGCGTCGCCCCACGACGATTAGGGGCAATTGTTCCGCCACACGGGCCAGGGCCGGTCCCTGGCTGTATCCACCGACCACGATGACACCGTCGACCTGCCGCCCGAGCAGGGTCTGCAGGGCTTCTTCTTCTACTTCTGCCTGCCAGCGGCCGTCCGTGAAGATGGCTGAGTAGCCGCTGCCGTTGAGGCCTTGCAGGATGCCGCGCAGGATTGTGTCATAGAAAGGGCTGCCGAAGTTTTGGGTCAGCACGCCAATGGTCAACGACTGCCCGCTGGCCAATCCCCGGGCGAAGATGTTGGGGCGATAGTTCAGCTCATCCATGGCCTGGAGCACGGCCGTTCGTTTGTCGTCCGCGACTGGCGTTGCGCTGGTTAAAACGCGGGAGACCGTACTTTTGGATACATTGGCTTTTTCAGCAATATCCTGAATCGTAACTTTTTTGTGCTGTTCCATGTTTTCTCCTCCATGCTTTCAAGGAGAATATACCATGAAACCGATTTCCAGAAAACCCCCAAAATGGACTTGACATGGCGCATAATTGATGATATATTTGAAACCGATTTCAAAAATATCCCAATTCAACCCCGTTTTACATGAAACTGATTTCAGAGGTAGTCGTTTTTGCCGATGTTGGGGCAGACTGCAACTGAAAGTCCTGGCCTGCCACCCGCATGCATGTGGATGAAGGAGGTAGTTTCCCGTCAACAACTGGTCTGTTGGGCTTCCTGCCCCCAATCTTTTCGCATCATTTCACGACCAACCATCTAGAGGAAGGAGAACCTTCATGAAACGGCTTTCAATTCTGGTCACGAGTCTCGTCTTGCTCGCCAGCTTGGTTTTGGCGGCCTGCGGCGGCGGCGCGGCACCGGCGCAACCGCCCGGCGCGGCGCCGGTGGATGATGTGGCCGCAGCGGAGGCAACCGACGAAGCGCCGGCCGAAGAGGCCGCAGCGCCGGCCAGCGGCGACCGGGTTCAGGTCCGCTGGTACGTCGGCCTGGGCGCAGGCTCGGATGAGCCCATGTTTGCG
>CAYZLP010000905.1:0-2599 GCA_964478635.1 uncultured Caldilineaceae bacterium | reverse complement strand
TTACAGTATGACTTCGACGATCTGGCGGATGATCCGACGAGCTTTGTTGTTTTTGAACCGCGGTCGGAGCCGGTCCTGCCGGCGGGCAGCCGGACGCTGGCGCTTTCGGTCTTTGGTGATGGATCCGGCAACAACCTCAACGTCTGGATCGCGGATGTCGCAGACCAGACCTGGCAGTTCACTTTCGGTCCCATCGTACACACGGGTTGGGAAGCGCTGCAGGCCGACATCGTGCCGCCGAACGATTGGGACCCTGGCGAATATTGGCCCGTCTCGCCCGTGCACGGCGGCGCGGCAGTCCCCTTTGCGCCCGATTCGCCCCTGCGCGTGACGGCCTTGGTCCTGGATGGATTGCCGGGCGGTGCTGCCTCAGGTGAACTGCTCTTGGCCGATTTGCGTGCGGGTGCCCAGGCAGGCCCAGCGGATGCTCTTCCCGCAGCAGCCGCAGAGCCGCCGCCGGCAGCCGCAGAGCCGCCGCCGGTAGCTGAGGAACCCGTTACAGAGGAGGCGGGAAGTGCACCGACGGCGGCGACCGCACCTTTGCCAGAGCCTTCACCCGCACCAGTCATACCCGACAATCAGGCGGAGATCGTCTTCCACAATGATTTCGGCGACGCGCCGATTCGTCTCACAATCGACCAGCAGTATCGGGTCGAGCCCGGATCGAGTTTTTTCAGCATTGCACCGGGTGAAGAAGTCGCGATACGCGTCTGGTCCGGTCGGATCGAGATAAGCGCCAGCGCAACCACCTCGCGCCGCAATTTGGAGGGCAACGACCAGATTGCCTTGAGCGGCGGCGAGAGCCGCTACGTCAATGTTACCTTCGCGCCCGATGGCGACCAGTGGCGTCTGATCCTCTGGCCCTGAGGCTAGAAATTTGCATCTTCTGATAATTTGCGGCGACATGGGCAAGTCATGGGATCGCTGGGGCAAAATCTGTGGTATAATAAGTGCGTAACTGAGGCCAGCCGATAGGTGTTTCGACCAGGCAATGCTTGCTAACGGCTTCGCCAGCCGGCTTGTGGATGGGGCAGTCTCCGCAAGGCGAGCGGGATGGCTCAGGGGCAGGTGGAAGTGGCGCTTTGTAAAGGCCTGCCGTGTGAGTCGAAACATCTATGACTGACAGGAGCCAACCGATAACCCATCGGTTGGCTCCTTGCGTTTTTGCGACTTCTCTTTTCGGCCATCGTGACCTAAAATTGGGAAACCGGCCGTTCTGCGAACTCAACCCATCCCACAACGATTTTTGATGGCAACGCCTGATACAACGCTCTATTTAACGCCTGACAACGACACAGCCCACGACCACATCGCCCATACCATTGCCGCCGCCCGACAGGATGCTCTGTTCGCGCCCACTCTGATCTTGGTACCCACGGCCGCGGCCGGCAGTCTCCTGACGGCGCGGTTGGGTCAAGGCTTCAACCTGCGCATCGGCGCCTTCGGCCAACTTGCCGGTCGCCTCCTGGCCCAAGCTCGCCGGCGCATTCGCCGGCTGGACGATGGCGCACTTCTCCAGGTAGTGGCCCGTCTGCTTGCGGAGATGGCTGCGGCCGGGGAGTTGACGACCTTCGAGCCCGTACACTGGCTGCCTGGCTTTCAGCAGCGTGTCATCGAGTGGCTGCGCGAGATGAAAAGCCAGGGCATTTCGCCTGCAGACATTCTCGCCGAGGCGGACCGCACCGGCCATCCCCGCGATCGGCAGCTTGGGCTGCTCTATCGCCGCTATCAGGCATTCCTGATCGATCGAAGCGCGACCGACAGCGACGGTCAACTCTGGCTGGCAGCCGACGCATTGGCGTCCGATCCGACACTGGCCCAGGCGGAGGCCGCGCTCTACGTCGTCGGCTTCGATCAGTTTACACCGGTGCAACTGCGCCTCCTGCAGCAATTGACGGCCCGCCGCGCCGGCACGGCAATCTATCTGCGTTGGAGCGAGCCCCTGGCGGCCGACGGCCTGGCCATGACGCGCCTGCGGGCCACCCGGAGCGAGTTGGGGCGCGTTCTGCCGCTCCGGGTCGAGTACCTGCCGGCCGGTCAGGCGCCACCCTCCGTCCTGTTACGCATCCGGGATCGGCTGTTTTCCGCACAGCAGTCAGGATCCGCAACGGAATGGACGAGTGCCCCGGACTTCGGTCCCGGCTTGACGGCAATCGAGGCGCCGGACCGTGAAGCCGAAGTGCGTACCGCCCTGCGTCGGGTCAAGATGCACTTGCTGCAAGGCGTATTGCCCCGGCAGATTGCCCTCCGCACACCTCAGTTGGAGCGCTACAGGCTGCTCGTACAGTCCGTAGCGGAAGAGTATGGAATTCCTGTCTCCGTCCGCCATCCGCTGGCGGAACACCCCTTGACCCAGACGCTGCTGGACGTGCTGGACATCGCCCCCGAATTCTCCTGGCGCGGGACGCTGGATCTGTTGCGTTCCCCCTACGTTGCCCATAGCGGGCTGAGCGATGGACAGATCGATTTGCTGGATCGGTTGACCCGGGAAAGGCCGGTCGTTGCTGGGCAGGAGCAATGGTTTCAGGCCTTGCAGCCGCTGGCTGGGGCAGGCCGACCTGAAGATGAAGAAGATGAGGAAGGGGCCGCTCGCCTGGTG
>CAYZLP010000904.1:0-2602 GCA_964478635.1 uncultured Caldilineaceae bacterium | reverse complement strand
TGGCCGTCGGGGCTGAACGCCACGGACCAGACCGAATCGTGGTGGCCGGTCATGACTGCGATGGGCTGCATGTCGTCAGTCCGCCAAATCCGGACCTCGCCATCGGCCGTACCGGCCGCGATGAGGGTCTCATCGGGGCTCAAGGCCACTGCGTAGACTGCGCCAAAAGTATCCGTAAAGACGGAATTGGCCAGATCGGCGCCGTCGAAGCGTACGTTGGGCAGCCTCGTTCCCCGCAGGTAGGCTTGCCACACGGCCAACCCGGAGAAATCCAGGCCGCGGACATCCAGGCCATCGTGCAGCATCAGATTCAAGAGGTTGCCGCCGGCGTAGCTTGGTCCACCGCGCCCCCCGTCTTGTGTCTCGTCATGCAGGTGCGCCAACGTCCGGCGGTAGCCGTCGCTCCGTCCTGTCCGGGCGGCAAACAGGGTCGTCAGCGGCCCAAGCAGCAGGCGGCTCTGGCTCTGGCGCACGTGATCTTCGGCGTGGGCATGGAGCAGCGCATAAGCATGCAGGCGTTCCGGCCGCCCGATTTCCAACTCATCGCAAATGTCGTCGATTAGACGGCCGGTGAGGTATTCGGTCACCACGTTTTGGAGCGTGAATCCCTCCGCTTGACGGTCGATGAGGGAACGCCGCTGCAGGGCGGCCAGGGCCTCCAACAGGGCCCGCTGAGACGGCTGTCGCAGCAGAAGACGGCGCAGGTCGGCGGCGGTGAGCGCGCGGCGAGCAACGGCCAGCCAGAAGAGAATATCCTGCTCGATCGGCGTCAGGCGCTCGAATTGCTGATCCAGAATCGTACGGACGTCGTCGAAGACAATTGCCTCCTCGGTGAGGAAGAGGCTGAGGTCGCCGTCGAAAATTTCTTGCACCGTGTCGGCAACCAGCTTGAGGGCCAAGGGATTGCCCGAATAGCGCGTCACCAGCGCGGCTTCTTGTTCCTCGGTTGCGCGTACGCCCCGTCGGGTCAACAGAGCGTGACCGGCGGCATTGCCCAGTCCGGCCAGGCGCAGGGCCCGCACTGCGCTGCTGTCCCGTTCCAGGCGATAGAAGTCGTTCGGCCGTTCCCGGCTGGTAAGCAGCAGATGGCTCTGGTGGCTGCGTTGGACCATCTGTGCAAAGAGCTGGGCGTAGCCTTCATAGGCCGGCTGGAAGCGCCCGGCGTTCTGTTCATCCAGAATGCTCTCTACATTGTCCAGCACCAGCAGCAGACGGCGACGCTGGAAGTAGGCGAAGAGCCGGTCGAGCTGTTCATCCAGCCCTTTGGGCAGGCCATCGCCTGCCTGGTCGCGCTGGGCGTGCTGCAGAATAGGGCGAATCAACTCTTCCAGGGTCGGTGCGTTGACCAGAGACCGCCATATGACGGCATCGAAGCGCTCGGCAAAGCGCGCCACCGCAAACGCGGCCAGGGTCGTTTTGCCCATGCCGCCCAGCCCCAGAATGGCCGTGATGCGGTTCTCGGGATCGCTGAGCCACGCCTCGAGTTGCATGACTTCATCGTCACGGCCGAAGACTGCAGCAACGTGCGGAATGTCGCCCAGATCGATGATGCCAGGCGGCTCGGGGGGGGCGGCATGCGGTGGTTCGGACGCCGGGCGCGCTTTGGAAGGAACCGGCCCGGGGAGGGTTCCCGTGGAGATCTGCAGCGCCAGTTCCCGGGTGAGGTCGTCCGGTTCGGCGCCGAACTCTTCCTCAAGCAGATTGCGCAGCAGGTCATACTGGTTCAGCGCAAGGTCGGGCATTTGCTGCCAGGCAAAGAGGCGCATCGCCTGCCGGTGGGCCTCTTCGCGTAGGGGGTCCAACTCCAGCGTGCGCAGGACATAGCGCTGGGCCGCGGCGTGTTCGCCTTGGGCTTCATGGGCATTTGCCAGTTCGTTCAGGGCCATGAGCATCTGCTGGCGAAACGATTCGCGCCGCAAGCGCAGCCACTCTTCAAATGGCTCGGCGTCGGGCAGATCGAAGCCGGCCAGAAAATCTCCGGTATAGAAAGAGACCGCCTCGCCCAACCGTTCCAGACATTCCGGACACTCCTCCAGGGAGGCGTGCCGGTGCTTGGCCGCAGCGTCCAGCCGATCCTGAAATTCCAGTACGTCGACGGCAATGCCTTCCCGGTGAAATTGCACGGCCTGGCGCGTAGGCGTCAGGATCTCGCCGCTTCCGTCAAGGAGATCGTCCAACGATTTGCGGAGGCGGTGCAAGGTGTTGCGCAGGTTGTCGCGCGCGCTTTGATCGCCGACGTCCGGCCAGAAGAGGGTGGCCAGCGACGTGCGGCTGTGGGCGCGATCCGGATTGAGCGCGAGATAGGCCAGGAGGGCCAGGTTCTTGTTGGAGCCAAAACGCCCGCGTTCTTGACCGTGAACCGTGATTGCAAACGGACCAAAGAAGCGCAGCGCCAATGCCGGTTTTGAATCAGGGCTTGCACCGACTTGCATCATAAAAGAAAGCATATCATAGAATCGAATCGTGATCGAAACGATTTTATCCGGGGAACTTGAGTCTGCCCCAAATCTGCTTGCACCAATGAGTGGCAGGCCACTGGCCAACTCGGGTACATTCCGGTAAGATAGGCGAACGTAAGATTGGTTCGGCTGATGTCGTCCTA
>CAYZLP010000903.1:0-2608 GCA_964478635.1 uncultured Caldilineaceae bacterium | reverse complement strand
TCAACTCCTGCCAGATTTCCTGCCCTTGGCGATGATTGGCGTCATCTCGATCCAGCAGACTGTAGTATGCGGACGTGTCTATGAACACTCTCATTCAGCGCCCTCAGCGTAGCTGTCCGCCAGGTGGCGATCGTGCTGTTCGGAAATGTCGCTTCGACCCGGTGCGTACTTCCCCACGATTTCAGTGGATCGGCGTCTGATTTCAGACAGATCCGGCCGATTCTTGACGATCAAATATTGGTCGATGCTGCCAAATATTGGTCGATGCTGCGCCGGATCAGTTCCGCCATTAAAACGCCTTCAGCGGCGGCCAGTGATTTCAGGGCGGTGGACTGGTCTTCGGTCAACTGAATCTGCGTGCGAAGCATGGCCTCTTGTCTGTCGCAAATGTGTAATTACATAGCAGAAAATGCTAACACTCTTTTGGGCGAGCGGCAAGCAAATCGGTCAGATCGCAGGAATTCTCACTTTGCCGCCAATAGACCGCGGAACAAACCGGATACGGCGGACTTGTCGTGAACCTGTCGGACGACTTGTCGTGAACCTGTGGACGACTTGTCGTGAGCCTGTCGAACGACTTGTCGTGAGCCTGTCGAACGATCGTGCCGTTTGCCTGCAGAAAATCAGTCGGGATTCGCTCCAATCTGCCAGATCCGCGGTCAATTCGGTTCAAAATGAGATGTCACGGTCAGATTTAGATACTGCCCACTGGGGTGACGGCGTCCGTCTTTTCAACGATTAGGAAGTGACTGATGCCGAAGGCCGCCAGGGGTGTTTGCTCCAAGGTATAGGTAACCCGTTTGAGCAAGCGACCCAGTTTCGGCTTGCGATAGAGGATGTTGTCGTAGCCCGGGTAGATCTGCCTGAGCTGGATGACGCGTACCGGCCGGCCGAGAAACAGGTCGAGGAGACCGTCGCGCGTATAGGCGCGCACGTGGGGCGCAAGCCGGTTGCGCGCGGCGTCGGGCAAATAGTTGATCAGCGGCGTGTTGCCGAAATGATAGGCGCCCTGCCAGTAGTGGCCGTGGGTTTCGAAGGGATAGAGGCGGTTGGGTACGAAGACGACAGCCCGCCCGCCCGGCTTGAGCACCCGCACCATCTCGGCGACGGCCCGCCGGTCGTCCATGACGTGCTCCAGCACCTCGTGGCTCAGGACGAGGTCGAAGAAATTGTCGGCATAAGGGAGGGCCTCGCCCATGGCCAGCTGGAGCGCGGCGCCGGGATTGGCGGCCGCGGCCAGCTTGAGATGATCGCCTTCGATGTCGATGCCGCACACCATGTCGGCATAGGGCGCCAGCGCGTTTACGTACATGCCCACGCCGCAGCCGTCGACCAGAACTCGCCCCAAAGATCCGCCTACGGGACCGGCCCACTGGCGGATCATGTTGAGGCGCCGCTCCTGGCCGGTGCGCCAGACGAAGCTGGGGTTGCCGCGCAGGGCCGCGCGTTCACCATGGAGGTCGAGCTGTTCCAGCGAGTCCATGAAACACTCCTTCGCGTTACGCCGTGCCCACGTGGATTGCCACCGTGCCCATCATCCGGTTGTGATAGACGACGTTGCGCATACCGGCCAGTTCCATGATGTGGGCCAGTTCGGCCGGCTCGGGAAAGTTGACGGTGCTGTGGGGCAGGTATGAATATGCATCCGCGTCCCCGGCCACAATGCTGCCGATGAAGGGTACGATCCGGAAGAAGTAGAACTCGAAGAGCGGCCCCAGCATCGTATTGCTGGGCGGTGTGGTTTCAAGGCAGACCACCCGCCCGCCCGGTTTTGTGACCCGGGCTTGTTCCCGGAAGGCGGCGACGCGGTCGACCACGTTACGCACCATGAAACCGCTGACCACGGCGTCAAAGGTATTGTCGGGATAGGGCAGGTGGTAGGTGTCGGCCTGGGTAAAGGGTAGATGCGTGTCGGGCACTTTGCCGACACCGGCCGCCATCATTTCGTAGGTGAAGTCTGCGCCGAAGGCCCTCACGCCGGGATAGAGGCGCATGGCTTCGTAGGCAATGTCGCCCGTGCCCGTGCCGATATCCAGCAGCGTACCCTTGGGCGGCAGATCACAATAGGCCAGCAATGCGCGCCGCCAGCCCTGATCCTGGCCAAAGGTCATAAGGCGATTCATCAGGTCATAGGTCGGCGCAATGCGCGCAAACATCTGGTTGACGAAGAGCGGTTTTTCTTCGTTGCTTGGCAGGACTTGCTTGGTCGGTTCGCTCATAGCTGAATGCGGTCCCAGTGTTCATACTCAATGCCGCGTGCGGTCGCATCGGCGACATCTTTTCCAAAAAGGCGCTGCAGCACATAGAGCGCCATGTCGATGCCGGCGCTGACGCCGGCGCTGCTTACCACGTCCCCCGCATCGACCCAACGCGCTTCCTCGCGCACGTCAAGCCCCGGGAAGTCATTGCGCATGCGCTCGATACTGCCCCAGTGGGTCGTTGTGGCCTTGCCTTCCAACAAGCCCGCCTTGGCCAGCAGAAAGCTGCCGGTGCAGACGCTGGTCGTCAGCGTTGCCGCGGCTGCCCGGTCGGCAATCCAGGCGATCAGCTCCGGCCGGTCGATGGCCGTGCGCGTGCCCCGGCCGCCCGGCACGACGAGAATGTCGAT
>CAYZLP010000902.1:0-2614 GCA_964478635.1 uncultured Caldilineaceae bacterium | reverse complement strand
GCGCACACGGCCAAACGCTATGCCGGCAACTATGACGCCTACGCGCTGGCCAAGGCCCAGGAGCGGGCGCGTTGGGAAGAGGAATACGCAGCCCAGCAAGAAGAACTTCACCAGTTGCGGCGCATGATCAAGGGCAAGGCGCGCCAGGTCGCCCACAACCGGGGACCCCGGGACGGCGACAAGATGGCCTACGACCACAAGGGCGGACGCGTGGAGGGCACCATCGCGCGCAATGTACGCAATGCCGAGGAACGCCTGCGCCGCATTGAGAGCGATCCGATCCCGCGGCCACCCAAGCCGCTGCGGATCAACCCGGACTTCGATCCCGACCGGCTGGTCAGTCACACCCCGCTCCTGGCGACGGGCCTGTGTAAGGCTTATGGCAACCTGCCGGTGCTGGACGATGTGTCGCTGGCCCTGAACCGGCACAGCCGCATCGCCATCGTGGGGCCAAACGGCTGCGGCAAGAGTACCCTCCTGCGCATCCTGGCCGGACTCGAGGTGCCTGACGGGGGTGAGGTGCGATTGGCCCCCAGTGTGGTGGCCGGCTATCTCGATCAGGACCAGGAAAATCTGCCCCGGCAGGGCACGGTCCTGGCCGCGTACCGGGGCGAGCGGGAAGGCGATCCCGAGGTTTTCAAGGCCGAGTTGCTGGGCTACGGTTTCTTCACCTATCCGGATCTGCTCAAGCCGGTCCGGGTCCTGAGCATCGGCCAGCAGCGCAAGCTCCAACTCGCCCTACTCATGGCCGCCGGCGCGAATCTGCTCTTGCTGGACGAGCCGACCAACCACCTGAGCCTCGACGTGGTGGAGCGCTTCGAAGCAGCACTGGCCGACTTTCCGGGCGCGATCATCGCCGTGTCGCACGATCGCCATTTCTTGGCGCGTTTTGGCGAGGAGGTCTGGACGATTCGGGATGGCCAGTTAACGATCGGTGGAGAGCAGTTTTTCCAGGTATAGTCCGCGCGACAGGGCCGGCGGCGGGGCGCAGCGCTGTGGGGTCGAGCCCGCCCCGGGCTGTCAAAAATTGAAAAAAGTTCCGGTAATCGTAGGTGCGGTTTCCAACCGCACAAGCTCCATGTACCTCTGATTGTTCTCGAAGATCGTGCGGTTGGAAACCGCACCTACGACATTGTCCGATCAATTTCTCAATGTCCAAAAGCGCCGTGGCTATCCGGCGACGCCCCGTGAACGGGGCTTGGCCTTGGCGAAGGCATGCTTTCCTCCAGCCCGCTTCAGCGGGCGTTGCTGGATAGCCCCGTCCGTTCACGGCGGGGCGGTCTTTGACAAAAGAAGGCCACCTGGCTACGATTGTTGTGTATGTGTGACAATAAGTCCGAAGGATATCGGGCAGTTGACGGGGCGACGCCCGCGCCTGCCTACTCCTACCCCTATCCCCGGCCGGCCGTTACGGTCGACGTTACGCTCTTCACCTTTCGGCACGACCGCCTGCAGGTGCTGCTGATTCAGCGCGGGCGGGAACCCTTTGGCAGCTGCTGGGCCCTGCCGGGTGGTTTTGTGGATCAAGATGAGGATCTGCAGGCGGCCGCGGTGCGGGAATTGCAGGAAGAGACGGGCGTGGGCGATATATATCTGGAGCAGCTTTACACGTTCGGTGAGCCGGGCCGCGATCCCCGCGGCCACGTGATTTCCGTGGCCTATCTGGGGTTGCTCAGCGCGGATCGGGCCGCAGCAGTGGCCGTCCAGGGACAGGACGACGCCGCGGATGCGCGTTGGTGGGACGTTTATGGCCTCCCGACCCTGGCATTCGATCACGACCAAATCCTGGGCTATGCCCTGCAGCGCCTGCGTTGGAAGCTGGAGTGGACGGCCCTGGGCTTTCTGCTGTTGCCGGCAGAGTTTACTCTCTCGGAGCTGCAGCAGGTCTATGAAACGGTTCTGGGTGAGACGCTGGACAAGCGCAATTTCCGCCGTAAGATCCTGGCCAGCAAGGTCGAAGGCCAGCCCGTGATCGAAGCGACCGGCGCGTACCGGGGGGGCGACCATCGGCCGGCCAAGCTCTATCGCTTCACCGCGCGGGCCATTGAACTGGAGCAGGCGCGCCGTCGCTTCCCATAATGTGAGACGGCGCCGTCCCCAGGCACACAACTTGAAAGTCAGCGCAATCTCATGTCAGACAGTGTATCTTTGACCCGGCAGTACCTGGACCGACTGCGCACCGCAGCCGCACGCACACTGGACCGATCCAACGTGCCCGAAGAGCTGATCATCGTCAGCATGGCCGTGATTGTGGGCATCGGAACCGGTCTGGGCGCCGTGGCCTTTATCTGGCTCCTGGCGCGTATTCGCGAACTGACCCTTCTGGCCCAAGATACCCTGGGACTGGCCATCGGCACGATCACGATGATGACCCTGGCCGGCTTCACCGTGGGCTGGATGGTGCAGCGCTGGGCCAGCGAGGCCAAAGGGCACGGCGTGCCGGAGGTCATGGAGGCCGTCGCGATTCGTGGTGGCCGCATTCGAGCCCGAGTGGCCCTGGTCAAGATCCTGGCCTCTTCCCTGACCATCGGTACGGGCGGTTCGGCCGGTCGTGAGGGACCCATCGTTCAAGTGGGTTCGGCTCTGGGCTCGGCCGTGGGCCAACTCTTTCATT
>CAYZLP010000901.1:0-2616 GCA_964478635.1 uncultured Caldilineaceae bacterium | reverse complement strand
ACGACAATCCGATCGAGAATCAGCCGGCCATGCGGATCGAAAACCTGGTTTTTCGTCCGGTCAGCGACGAGTGGGAAGCGGGCGTTGCCCAGCTGATTCGCCTGCAGGAAGCGCGACCGCTGACGGCTCAGAGTCGGGCGGTGCTGAGCGACCTGGTCGATCTGCAGACATCCTTTCAGGCGTTGACAACCAACCTGCGCGCCTACGCCATTACGGGCGATCCCGGCTTTAAGTTCGGCTATGCCGACAACCTCGTCGCCAATAGCGAGGTCTTTGGTCGCCTGCGCGAGCAAAGAGCCGGCTTGAGCCCCGAACAGCAGGCTTTGCTGGACGAATTGACCGCGGCACGGCGCAACCTACTGGAAATCCCGCTGGAGATCTTTGCTGCGCAGGAGAGCGAACGCAGCGTTGAGGATCTTTATCTCTTCCGAACCGAAGTGGAACCGTTGGCCGTCGAAATGTTGACCCTGCTCGACGAGATCACGGCTGCCCAACAGCGTTATCTGGTCGTGGACCTCGCCCGCAGCCGCCGGAGTCTGGCGGGCATGCAGGTTCAGACCGTCGTGGCGGGCATTTTGGCCCTGGCGCTGGGCGCATTGATGGGGCTCTTCTTCCGGAACACCATTGCCGGGCCCGTGCGCCGGCTCGACGACACGGCCAAGCGCATCGAAGGGGGCGATCTGGCGGCCCGGGCCCGGGTCGAATCCAAGGATGAAATCGGCCGCCTGGCCATGTCCTTCAATGAAATGACCGGCCGGCTTGGCCAGACGATTGACAGCCTGGAGCAGCTCGCCACGGAAAACCGTCGCCTCTTTGAAGAATCTCAAGAGCGCGCCGTGGAACTCGCCCTGGCCAAAGAGGAGGCGGAGGACGCAAGCCGGGCCAAGAGCCGCTTCCTGGCCAACGTCAGCCACGAGTTGCGCACGCCGCTAAACGCCGTGCTAGGCTATACCCAGATTTTGAAACGGCGCGGTGCATTGCACCCGGAACAGAATCAGGCGGCCCAGATCATCTATGAGAATGGCATCTATCTCCTCACCTTGATCAACGATTTGCTTGATCTCTCCAAAATTGAGGCCAGCAAGCTGACGCTCCAACCCAACTACTTTGAGTTGCCCCGTTTCTTACAGAATTTGAGCGCGATCTTTCAACTGCGCGCGGCCGCTTTGGAAGACGTTGCATTTGAGGTTGTCCTCACCACCGAATTGCCTACCCAGATTCGTGCCGATGAGAAACGCCTGCGGCAAATTCTCATGAATCTGCTTGGGAATGCCTTTAAGTTCACCCACGCAGGGGTGATTGCACTGCGTGTCGGCGCCCATCCCGAGGACGGCGGGCCTCATGATGAAGGACAGCCGACGCGGCTGTCATTGGAAGTGGTAGATACGGGCATCGGCATGCATGCCGAACAGCTGGAACGCATTTTCCAGCCTTTTGAGCAGGCGGGCGATCCCGGATTACAGGCCCAGGGAACCGGTCTGGGGCTGGCCATCGCCCGGGATCTGGCCGAGGCAATGGGGGGCGCCGTTACCGTGCAGAGCGAGCCCGGCGTCGGCTCTACCTTCGCCGTTACCCTGACGCTGCCTGCTATTTGGGAACCCCATGGTGAAGAGGCGAAACTGGACGATTTGCTGGGTTCCACCGCATCTTCAACCGCGGGCGGGCCAAACATGTCCCTGCCAATCCGGCAGTCGCTCACGCCGCCCGACCATCAGGCCTTGATCGCCCTCTATGATTTGGCCATGAAGGGAGAGCTGCGCAATCTACGCACCCTTGCCCAAACGATTGCCGAAGAACAACCGCATGCCCAGGAATATGTTCGGCGTGTGGAGGTTCTGGCTGACGCCTATGACGGTGAGGCGATTATTGAGTTGCTGGAAAAAACGCTGGCGCGCTGACGGACGCCCGCTGTACTCGGAAAGCTGCTGTGATCCGCTGCGCGGCGGGATCATCAAGAATTAATCCTGGACAGGAGTTCCGCAACCTACGCCGGCTTGGCCTGTAGAAGCCTGAGTCTGCCAGTGCTGAGCGTGTCCAAGATCTCGTAACTTCTACAGAACACAGAGCAAAAGGAGAAAGTCGATGAGCGATCCTGTACTGACCACACCCTCCATTCTTGAACGTTTTCGCCTCGACGATCGCGTGGCCCTGGTAACCGGCGGCGGTCAAGGCATCGGGCGCGCGCTGGCCCATGGCCTGGGCGAGGCCGGTGCAGCCGTAGCCGTGGTCGACATGAAGCAAGAAACCGCCGACACCGTCACGCACGAATTGGCCGCCAAAGGTGTTGATGCAATTTCGATCATCGCCGACGTGACCAATCCGGAGCAGGTGGAGGCCATGGTGGCGAAGATTGTCGATCACTGGGGTACGCTGACTATCGGGATCAACAACGCCGGTATTGCCCAGTGGGCCGATGCCGAAAAGATGAGCCTGGCCGATTGGGAGCGGATGATGGCCGTGAATCTGACCGGCGTCTTTCTGTGCGCCCAGGCCCAGGCCCGCGTGATGTTGCCGGCCAGTTACGGCAAAATTGTCAACACAGCCTCCATGTCCGGCCATATTGTCAATACGCCCCAGAATCAGGCTGCCTACAACACTTCCAAGGCCGGCGTGATG
>CAYZLP010000900.1:0-2630 GCA_964478635.1 uncultured Caldilineaceae bacterium | reverse complement strand
CCTCGGCCTGGTCCGGTCCGGCAATCGAGACGCAATCGGGCCAGGGCGGCTGCTGCTGCACGGCCAGGCTGTAGTGGGGGCTGGAGGCGACGAAAGGGGTCAGGCCATGGGCCTCCGCATAGGCATTGGCTTCGGCAATGCGGACGTGGGACCAGTTGGAGCCGCCGAACGCGTCGATGAGGCCGGCGTTGCGCAGTTGATTCAGCGTTTCGACGATCGGCCCCACGGGCACGGCGGGATCATCCCGGTGCAGAAGATAGAGATCGATCTTGTCCACCCTCATGCGCGCCAGCGAGTCATGCAGATCGGACTGAATGTCGAAAGGCGTCACCCGGGGGCGATCGGCGTTATGGTGTGCGCCTTTGCCGATGATGACGATTCGATCGCGTACGCCGCTGTGGGCCAGCCAGGCGCCAAAGGCCCGCTCGACGTCGCCGTGGCCATAGATGTGGGCCGTGTCGAACGTCGTGCAGCCCAGCGCAAAGATGCCGTCCAGAAGTTCATTGCTGAACTTCGGATCGGCCGTCGACAGCATGACTGAACCCTGAACAAGGCGCGACACCGGTTTGTCGATGCCGGGAATTGACCCATATTGCATGAGCATCTACTCACGAGTGGCGGTTGAAATCAATGCCGAACAGCATACCACATAGAAGGGTCCGGGAGGTACGCAAGTCAACGATTTCGTGTTTTGCCGGCCGGTGTTCAGCAAAGTTCTTCAACCGTTCAGGCGGAACAGCATAATGGCAATGGCAACGCTATGTAGAATGGCGATGAAGACGAAGAAGAGATAGCCTTGCTGTGTTGGCGTCAATTTCATGGTTTTCTCACGGACACTGGACAAATCCCTGGGCCCAGAGGCAGCCGCCGCAGGTGGGGAAGGCGTTGCCGGTACAATCTTCGTAGTTGGCCGGGAAGCGCTCGCAGCCGCCGCAGGTGGTGCAGGGCGAAAAATCCCAGGCACAGAGCTGTTCCCGGAAGGCCGTGAACGCAGACGAGTGCCAGATCTTCTGCAAGGGCGTGCTGCGAATATTGCCGAAAGAATGGTGCGTGATCTGCTTACGCCGGCCGTGAATATACTCGGGATGATCGTGTAGCAGGGACAGACAGGGGCTCACCTCGCCGTCCCAGCGCACTGCGGCGAAGCCTTCGTGGGCGAAGCGACAGCGATCGCCGTAGCTGCTCAGGCTCGTGCCCAGCAGGCTGACGCTGGCCGTCGAGTTGTAGACGTCGCGCAAGGGCGGCAGCGTATCGGCATCGAAGTCGAATTTGGGCAGATTGAGGGCCGGCGCCCAGGTGGAAGCCCGGTACGCCGGCGCGCGCAGGGCGTGACCATAAAGGATTTCCGCCTCCATCTCGGGGCTGTGGGGCACGATGTTGGATACCTGAATCCAGCGTGCGTGGAGGCGATTGGCCAGCAGGGGCAGCTTGCCCAATTCATCCACGTTGGAGCGCATGGCCACGAAGGCAATCCCGATATGGGGTCGCCCCCGCCGGCCCCGATGACGCAGGACCAGGCGGTGGAGCCGCTCCACGTTGGCGATGACGTCGTTCAGGTCGCCGTCCACGCGGATGTCGGCATAGCGATCGGGCGCGACGCCGTCGATCGACACGGTCAGACGATCCAGGCCCAGTTCCACCAGCGCGGTCGCCTTGGTCTCATCCAGCAGCATGGCGTTGGTGGTCAACTCCACCTCCGCGCCCGTCGCCTTGGCCAGCCGCACCATCTCCAGAAAATCAGCGTGGCACATGGGTTCCGCATAGCCGCTCAGGTGAATGACGGGCGGAGTCGGGAAGGCCCGTACCTGCTCCATGAGGTCGGCGAAGGTTTCCAGCGCCATCTGGCCCATGGGCTCGTTCCAGGCCCGGCGCACGCACATGGCGCAGTCCAGGTTGCAGGCCGTGGTCGGCTCGATATAGAGTTTGGTCAGTTGGTGGGACATTGATTTGCCTCCGACGCGTCTGCTGGCAGGGTGAATAGAATCAATCATAGACGCCGTGCCGAGGCGCTTCAACCCCCAAGTGGCCAGGTTTTGCGAACGTATTCGTTCCTATTGCTCCTCAAATCGCCGGGCGCTGGACCAAAGCCATTCTCCGGGTGCGCTACACAACCCGGCTTTCACCGGATTGTTGTGAATATAGGCAACGACAAGATGAAAATGGCGTTCACTGCGGATATACCGGTCCCAATAATCTCGCATCCAGAACGCCGACCCGGGAACGCCGAGCCCCAACTCGGCATTTCGCCGCAAAGCCCAGCGTCCCGTGTATGATTTCCACGACTGTACTATCTTCGACAGGGATACATACGGTTTGATCAGCACATGGACATGATTCGGCATGATACACCAGGCAATCAACCGATAGCGATCCGAGTCAAAAAGTTCCAATGTCTCCTGCATAACTGCCGCCACTTGCGGATGGCCCAAGGCGCAGCACCCCATGCCCGAATCCAACCAACTTTCAATCCGCCTGCGCCATTCCAGATCTTTATGATGCGGCGAAAAGTGTTTTCGCTGCGCCTCCAGCTGTCGTAAAGCCGTCTGCGGTAGTGAATCGGCCATACGAAACGTGACAAACTGTAGCACGTCTGGCGAGTCAAAATGGGGCAAATAGCCGCGTGAATGCCA
>CAYZLP010000899.1:0-2633 GCA_964478635.1 uncultured Caldilineaceae bacterium | reverse complement strand
CTGGGTCCATGTCCGCCTCTGGTGGGAGGCGACCGCCCCGATTGGCGATGATTACATCGCCACCGCCCAGATGATCGGCCCCGAAGGCGTCTGGGGCGATCGGCTCTACCGGGAGAACGAGCCTCTGCGGCGCACGCCTACCAGCACCTGGCAGCCCGGCGCCCTCGTGCGCGACGAAGTCGACGTCAATCTCAATCCCGTGACGCCATCCGGCGAATATCCGATTGTCGTGGGGCTCATGGACAGCGGCGGTCAGCCAACCGGCATCACCACCCAATGCGGCTTAGTATCAATCGACAATTGACAATCGACCATCGACAATCGACAATTACCAATCCCCTATTCATCAACGACCGCCTCATCTCGCTCGCTTTCCAGGCGTTGTTCCAGGGCTACGATCCGCTCGCCCTGGGTTACGATGAGTTCAGCCAGGAAACCGACCAGCAAGAGCAGCACGCCGATGACGGCCAGAATGCCGGCCGCGAAGAAAATCGGGCGCTTCTGAGTTTCGGTGAAGACATAGAGTCCGGTGAGGAAGAGGAAGACGGCAAAGCTGATGCCGATACAAGCCAGCCCGATCCCGCCGAAGAAGCGCATGGGCGCCTGGCTGAAGGTGAGCAGAAATTTGAGTACCAGCACGTCGAGCAGGCTGACCGGAATGCGGCCGATGCCGAATTTGCTGGCGCCCGCCTCGCGCGGCTGGTAGTAGGTCTTGACTTCCCCGATGGTGAAGCCCATGTGCGCGACGATCATGAGAATGAAGCGATGCCAGTCGCTACGCAAAGGCGGCAGAGCCTCGATCACATCCCGGTGCATGGCCTTAATCCAGTTGCCGTCGTGGACGGGGACGCCGCCGATTGTGCGCATGACGAAGTTGTAGACCTTGCTGGCAAGGACCTTGCCGTCATTGCGTCCCTGGCGCCAACCCGCCACCGCGTCCAAACCGGTCGCTTCCATATGCTCGACCAGGGCGGGCACATCCAGCAGGGGATCCGATTCCATGTCGGCCGGAATCAGGATGACGATCTCCCCGCGGCTAGCGTCGAACATGGTGCGCAAGGCCCGGGTCATGCCCTGGCTGCGGCGCTGGGTAAAGACTCGCAGATGCGGATAGCGCAGCTGGAGGTTCGCCAGCACGTCAGCCGTGGCGTCCGTGCTGCCGTCGTTGACAACCAGAACTTCGCCGCGCCGCCCGAGTTCATTGATGGCGGCAAAGCTGCGCTCGACCACCGTTCCGACGGTCGCTTCTTCGTTGCGGGCCGGCACGACCACCGAAATGGAACCATGACCCAAATAACGGGGCTCGCTCACCCGGCGCCCCCGCTGTCAAAAAACTCCGCCACGGCAGCCACGACTCGATCTTGCTGGACATGGGTCATTTCAGGGTAAAGGGGCAGACTCAAACAGGTAGCGGCAACTGCGGCCGTTACGGGCAAATCCTCACCAACATATCCGAGATGAGCATAGGCCGGCTGCTCGTGCAGCGGAATCGGGTAATGAACCCCTGCACCGATGCCCCGGCTCAGCAGATGTTCCAGCAGCGCATCGCGTTCCGGCGTGCGGACGACGTAGAGATGCCAGGCGGAATCGGCCCGGCCGTCGACTACCGGGCGCGTTAAGTCCAGATCGGCCAGCAGAGCATTGTAGCGCGCGGCAAGCTGCCGGCGCCGATCGGTCCATTCAGTGAGAAAGGGGAGCTTGGCCCGGAGAACCGCCGCCTGAATCGTGTCGATGCGATGGCCGAAGCCGATTTGCTCGTGAAAATACTTATCGCGCCGACCGTGATTGCGCAGGAGCGCAATTTGCTCGGCCAGGGCCGCGTGATTGGTCACAACAGCGCCGGCATCGCCGTACGCGCCCAGGTTTTTTCCGGGATAGAAGCTGAAGCAGGCTGCATCGGCCAATGTTCCGGTGAACGCCCCCTCCCAGCTTGCGCCATGGGCCTGGGCCGCGTCCTCAATGACCGTGAGCCCATGGCCTCGAGCCACAGCTGTGATGGCCGTCATATCGGCCGGCTGGCCGTAGATGTGCACCGGGATCACCACGCGGGTGGCCGGCGTGACGGCTGCAGCCATTGCGACCGGGTCCATATTGTATGTATCGGGCAGGATATCGACGAAGATCGGCCTTGCCCCTACGGCACTGATGGCTTCCGCCGTGGCAATGAAGGTATGGGCAACGGTAATCACTTCGTCTCCCGGACCGACGCCCAGGGCGCGCAGGGTCAATTCCAGAGCGGCCGTACCGCTGCTCACGCCCACACAGTGGGAGGCGCCGCAGAACTCGGCGAATTCGGTTTCGAACGCGGCGACGTCCGGCCCCATAATGAAGCTGGTCGTGGCAATGACCCGCTGAATCGCCGCGTCCACACCGGGCTGAATGGCCGCATACTGGGCCGTCAGATCGACCAGGGGAATTTCCTCAGTCGCTTCCGGCGGGAACTCGGTGCGGGAAGCGGTCGTAGCACGGATTGCAGTCATGGCGTGCATGGCTCCTCGATGCGGGCAGAGCGGACCTCCACCCGACGTCAATCACGACCTTCGATTATACGTCAGGCAGGAGAGAACCCCAAAGCGTGGGACAATCCGGGGCTATCTCAACTTGGAGCGGGTCGCTTGGAGCGGGTCGCTTGG
>CAYZLP010000898.1:0-2638 GCA_964478635.1 uncultured Caldilineaceae bacterium | reverse complement strand
GGGCAAGGCCCAGCTCCAATTCATCCCGCTTGCGGTCGATGGCCGCAGGATTGGCCCCGTTCAAGGGTGCGCCAAAATAGCTGGGGTCGACGTCACCGCCCCCGGCCAAAATCAAGCCGTCCAATTGCTCCAGCACTTCGTCGCTGAGCCGGCCGGACGCGTCGGGTGCATAACAAGTCCCATCGGGCAGGGTCACCGGCGTATCGGGTGACAGCACGACGCTGGCCACGCCATACTCGCGCAGCACGTTGAGATAGTGGCGGGTGTTTTCTGCAATCCACTCGGCATCACCCCGCCGACTGGTGACGCCGATAACCGGAACTTTGGACATCTACAGACGCTCCTTAGAGAAGGCCAAATTGACATGGACAGTATAGATTGGCTTCTCTGTGAGCGTCAATTTTGGGCCCGCCATGCGGGGTTGTTCCGCTCGCACGAGGGCGTGCTCACTGGACTGCTATGCGGATTGGTCCAGTCCGCACGCCTTCGTGCAGACGGCTCAGCTACTGGTATCGCCCAATGCACGCTTCAGGTTCTCTTCCGCTTCGGAGGAGAGCGTCGTCTGCAACACCTTGCCGCTGTGCTCGCGCAACACACCGATCACTGCGTCAGGTTCGCCCTCGCCCAGGACGAAGAGGGCCGACGTGCCGGGTTGGATCTGGTCCGCTACATCTTTTACAAAATTACCATCGACCCCCAGGTCCATGAGGCGGGCGATGAGCGCACCGCCGCCCGCCCCCAATAGCAGGCCGCCAACCGGAAAGAAGAGCCCGCCCAAAAGAATCCCCACCAGCGCACCCAGGCCTGTTCCGGCCCAGGTGCCTTTGCTGACCTGGTTGTCGACATGGACTTTGCCATCAGCGTCCTTGACCACCACAGCAGTGTCATTGATGGAGATCAGGCCTTGTTTGGATTGCTGGCGCAGACTTTCCAATACCTGACCTGCCTCGTTGGGATTATCGAAGGCCAATACAACTAGACTAGACATGATGTCTCCTCCTGTGAGTTTAGTGGCGCATGAATTGGCAAACCCGATTATAACATGCGCATAACTCTTGTCGAACCTCCAAAAATCGGATTAGACCGTCTTCAGATATTCCCGAACCAGCAGCGCGGCCGTCGCGCCTTCCCCCGCCGCGCTGGCAACCTGCTTGGTGGAGCCCTCTCGAACGTCGCCCGCCGCAAAGATGCCCGGTACGCTCGTTTCGAGCACGGCGGGATCCCGCATTTCGAAACCGAGCGGCCGATCGCCGTCATGCACCAGGTCGTGGCCGGTGATGACAAAGCCCCAATCATTCAGACGCACGGCGGAATCCTGCAGAAAAGCCGTGTTCGGATCCAGGCCGATGAAGATAAAGGCGCCGTCGAAGGCTGCTTGCTCCGCTACGCCCGTGCGGTTGTTACGGAGGGTCAGCCCGTTTAGCTTGCTCTCCGCACCGTTGAAGGTCTCCACCTCCGTATTCCACCGCACCTCGATCTTCGGATCGCCCAGCACGGCCTCCTGGATGATCTTGCTGGCTTTGAATTCGTCGCCGCGCACGAGCATGGTCACCTTGTCGGCGAATTTGGTGAGCAGGAGACTCTCCTCTGTGGCGCTGTTGCCACCGCCGACGACGGCCACGTGCTTGCCCCGATAGAAGGGGCCGTCGCAGGTGGCACAGAAGTGAACGCCCGCCCCGATATAATTGTCCTCACCCGTCACACCCAAGCGCCGGTAGCGGCTGCCCGTTGTGACCAACACGGCGCAGGCGCTATATTCGCTGCCGTCACCGGTCTTGATGACGTGATAGTTGTCCTGGGTCGTGATGCTGACTACTTCCTGGGCCTGAAGGGTCTCCACGCCAAAGCGCTCGGCCTGCTTGCGGAGCCGGTTGGAAAAATCGATGCCGGCCACGCCGTCGGGAAAACCGGGCATGTTGTCGAGCTTCTCGGTGCCGGCCGCCTGGCCGCCAAAAGCCGCCCGCTCAATGACCAGCGTGTCGATGCCTTCCCGGGCCGTATAGAGTGCGGCCGTCAAGCCGGCCGGCCCGCCGCCGATCACGACGAACGGATAATGATGGCGGCTGGCCTCGGTCTTCAGCCCCAACTTGGCGGCCAGCGCGGCGTTGCTCGGCTCGACCAGAAAGGAACCGTCTTCGAAGACGATGGTCGGGATGATGCGCTTGCCCTGGTTCATCGCAATCACTTGCTGTTCCGCAACTGCGTCTTGCTCAATGTCGATCCAGGCATAGGGAATCTGGTGCTCTCCCAGAAACTGCTTGCTGCGGCGGCAGTCGGGGCACCAATGGGCGCCGTACAGCATGATGGTCGGTTCGGACATGGAATGACTCCTCAGCGTAGATGGGTTTCAGCCTGACATCCTGCTAGACGTAGTGGCGGGCCAAAATCTTACGCGTCTGTCCACAAGACCAATGGCCCGTGCTACCGCCTTGGGCCTCAACACGGCAGCTTGTTTGCCGGCAATACCCAAATGCCGTTCATCCCGCCGCCTCCTTCGCCCATGCAAAAAGTCGTGGTAATCTGAACGAGTCCAAGTCATGCCGGCTCGACGCGTATCATCCCGCCGGCAGATTCTATGCGAAGAACGCCATGTTTATCACTCTCTTTCTGATTCTGATTATCCTGCTCATCCTCATCG
>CAYZLP010000897.1:0-2641 GCA_964478635.1 uncultured Caldilineaceae bacterium | reverse complement strand
GCAAGAGCGCAGCCCTGGCCATCAGCGCGCTGGCCCCGGTCACGACGGAGCCGGCAACCTACGAATTGGAGATCGTGGACCGCTAGAAGAGCAGGGATACTGGCAGCCGGGCTTGACCCAGCCACAAAACGCCACTAAAATGACAGTATAGTGGCGTTTTGGCGATAACAGGGGCAGATTTCCGTGTATCCAATTCCTAAGGTTGTGCCGATCACCGAGCTGCGAAACCGGCAGAAGGAACTCCTGGCTGAGCTACAGGATGGTCCGATTTTGCTGACGCAACACAGCCGGGCCGCAGCGATGCTGGTGGATCCCGAACGCTGGAACGAACTCATGGGTGAGATTGAGGATCTGACCGACATCGTGGCCGCGTTGGAGGCCAAGATCGAATTGCTTTCCGGTCGGGACGACACCGTTTCCCTCGACGAATTGGAGGCCGAATTGTCCAGTGTACCGGCTCGAAATTAAGCGCTCTGCCGCCCAGGAGATCAGGCGCATGCCCGAGCCGATCCGGGGTAGGACCTTGGTGGCAATCCGCGCACTTGCGGCCGATCCCCGGCCGCAAGGCTGCAAGAAGCTGACCGGCGCCGAGCTGTATCGGCTGCGCGTAGGCAATTATCGAATTCTTTATGAAATTGACGACGATCAACTGTTCATCCTGGTCATTCGCGCCGGCCATCGCCGGGATGTCTACCGCCAACGATGAGGGATTCAGACTCACGCCATGCGCCACGAAACCATCGCCGTTCTCGACTACGGCAGCCAGTATAGCCAATTGATCTGCCGCCGCGTGCGCGAGAAGCAGGTCTACGCAGAGCTCATTCCCTGGGACCGGGCCGATGAAATGCTGCCCAAGCTGCAGCCCAAAGGCATCATCCTGTCGGGCGGCCCCAACAGCGTCTACGAAGCAGGCGCGCCCACCCTGCCAGCCGCCGTCTTGGGCCAGGATGTGCCAGTGTTGGGCATCTGCTACGGACTCCAGCTTCTGGCCCACAGCCTGGGCGGCAAGGTCTCACCCAGCCGGGAGCGGGAATACGGCGCAGCCGCCATCACCGTAACCGGCCACCATGCCGGCGCCGACAATCCGCTCTTTGCCGGCTTGCCCGCCAGCCTGCAGGTCTGGATGAGTCACGGCGACCGGGTGGAGCAGCTGCCCGGGGGCTTCCTGGCCATCGCCCATTCGGACAATTCGCCCCTGGCCGCCATCGCCGACGAGGCGCGCCGCCTCTACGGCATCCAGTTCCACCCGGAGGTCGTGCACACGCCCCTGGGCAGCGAACTGCTCGACAACTTCGTCAAGCGCATCTGCGGCTGTCGGGGCGACTGGACGGCCGGCAACTTCATCGACGAGACGGTGGCGAGCATCCGCAAGCAGGTGGGGCCTGACGGCCACGTCATCTGCGGACTGAGCGGCGGCGTGGACAGCGCGGTGGCCGCAACGCTGGTCCACCGGGCCATCGGCGACCGGCTGGCCTGCGTTTTCGTCGACCACGGCCTGCTGCGCCAGGGCGAGGCCGAACAGGTGGTGGAGACCTTCGAAGAGCATCAGGGGATGCGCCTGACGGCCGTCGACGCCAAAGAGGAATTCTTGAGCGACCTCCAGGACGTGGCCGATCCGGAACGCAAGCGCAAGCTCATCGGCGCGCGCTTCATCCGCGTCTTCGAAACCGAGGCAGCCCGCCTGGCAGTCCAGTGGGGCGTCGACTCGCCGGCCTTCCTGGCCCAGGGCACCCTCTATCCCGACGTCATCGAATCGGCCTCCAATGCTGATACTCAGCACGCTCGCACCATCAAGACTCACCACAACGTGGGCGGCCTGCCTGCGGACATGACCTTTCAGCTCATCGAGCCTCTGCGCATGCTTTTCAAGGACGAAGTGCGCACCGTGGGCGAAGCCCTGGGCCTGCCCGAGGAGATCGTCTGGCGCCATCCCTTCCCGGGCCCCGGACTGGCCATCCGCATCATCGGCGACGTCACCTGGGAGCGTCTGGAGACCCTGCGCGCGGCCGACGCCATCTTCCTGGAAGAGCTACGCGCCGCCGATCTCTACCGGGAGACGAGCCAGGTCTTCGCCGTCCTCCTGCCCGTGCGCAGCGTGGGCGTCATGGGCGACGGTCGCACCTATGCCAATACCCTGGCCCTGCGCGCCGTCACCACCGATGACTTTATGACCGCGGACTGGGCGCGCCTGCCCTACGATCTGCTGGCCCGGGTCTCCAGCCGCATCGTCAACGAGGTGGACGGCGTCAACCGGGTGGTGTACGATATCAGCAGCAAACCACCGGCAACAATCGAGTGGGAATAAATCGGCATGCATAAGAATGAAATCCTGCATGCTCTTGCTGTGAGTCCCGTTTCTTAGCGCTCTGTAAGAGTGGTTTTTTGTCATTCTGAGCGGGTCGACCCGAAAATCTTGAACTCGGTGACTGTCCAGCGAAGAATCTTGACGTTGCCTGAGCGTAGATTCTTCACTAGACAGTCGCTAAATCCAAAGATTTCGAGCTAACCCGTTGCCGCAGGGCGGCCGTTACACGAACAGAATGACAAATGTAAGATTCAGTTCAACAGACCATACAGCTGTGCGGAAATTTTCGCTCTTTGTCGTAATTCTAGTCACAATATTGGCCATCTTTCCGGTCTA
>CAYZLP010000896.1:0-2648 GCA_964478635.1 uncultured Caldilineaceae bacterium | reverse complement strand
GTGCGTTCTCCAACCGCCGGCACGTTCCAGCCATCCAGTTAACATAGAATACGCAGCTGTTCTAATCGCCAATAGTAGTCGAATGCTAGTGATTGGGCAAGTAAGATCGATTCCATCAATAGAATCTTCACCCATGCCCTGGTTTTTTCAGTCCGCACGGCAGCGAGTGCAAAATCGAATCGGTTCGCACACCCCCAGATTGATATACACCCCCGCGCTTTTTGTAGCGTATGACAAGCGGCGCGCCCCTGTGATATCATGTCGACTATCGGCGGCAGCCCCTTCACCGGTGAGGTCAGCACACACAGGGAGCCATTGCATGCTCAAGAATCCGCCCCTGATCGGTTCATTCCCCATCGTACAGCGCTTTGGAGAGAGTTCCGCGCGTTACGCGGATGTCTCGTGCGGCGGTGTCGCCTTGCGCGGCCACAATGGTTTGGACTTTGCCGCGCCCTCCGGGACGCCGGTCCTGGCCGTGCAAGATGGCGTCGTCATCGCCGTGGGTGAGGAGATCGACGGCTTCGGCAATTTCGTATTGGTCGGTCACTATTGGGGTCAATCGCTCTATGCCCACCTGGATCAAGTCACGGTAGGCCGCCAGCAGACGCTGCAGGCCGGCGATCAGGTCGGGTTGAGCGGGAACAGCGGCGCCAGCAGTGCGCCCCACCTCCATTTCGGCATGCGCATCCACCCGTTCACGTTGGACGACGGCTGGTGTGGCTACGTCGATCCGGAGCCCTATCTCCGACGGCTGACTGTGCCCCGGGGCGCCATCATCGGTCCCCACATCATCGGCGGCATCCCTCGCCATCTGGACCTGTTGCGTCGCTGGCAGCCGCGCCTGGTCCTGGTGCTGGATCCGAATCCGGATGAAATCCGTCGACTGCGCCAAGCCTGTCCCACGACGGTCATCGTCGGTCGCGTCTTCGAGCCGGACAATGTCGTCGATGCCCGCATCCGCGCCAATCCGGTCGAGGCAGCGGCCTGGGCCCACGACAAATGCATGAGCCGCATGACGCCCGACGTGGATTACTGGCAATTCGCCAACGAGGTGCTCCAGAAGCCGGATACGCTGTCCCTGCTGAACGCGTTTGAGCTGGAACGCATGCGCCTGGCCGATGCCGGCGGCTACAAGTGCGCCATCTTCGGCTTCAGCGTGGGCAATCCCGATCTGCCCGAAGATGACCGCATGGCCGATTGGGAACTGGTCTATGCTGCCATTGAATATGCCGAGGCCAATCACCACTGCATCGCCCTACACCAGTACGGTATGCCCGATCTCTGGGGGCCGGACGACCTCTACGATTGGTACATTTACCGGCTGGAGCATCAGGTGCTGCGCCGGCTCCCCTTCAAGCAGGTTCAATTCGCCGTCACCGAATACGGTATCGACGGACTAATTCAGGGCAGCCGGGGCGGTTGGAGGAATTTCACCAACCCGGATGACTATACGAACCAATTACTAAAGAGCGGATCCTATGCCGAGCGCTTCTCCGGTCGCATCCTCGGCTATGCCGTCTTTACCCTGGGACACAACGCCCCCTGGGGCACCTACGATATCGACGGAGCCGTCGCCGATCAGTTGGCTACGCGCTCGCAACGAGGAACATGGAACGAGGTAGACACCACCGTGAACGATTTTGCCCACGAAAGCGACGTCAACGAGCCGGGCGGAACCCTGCCCACCGAACCCACGGAACCAACCGAACCGGCCGAACCAGGAGAGCCGGCCATCGAACGCAGACTGACCGGATGGTTTGAACACTACAACTTACGCCTCAATACCCTGCCCGATCGACCCGACAATCCCGATCCGGACGGCGATACGGTCTACGTCTTGAAGGACGTCTTTACGACCTATATGGGCTCCTGGGAACCCTCCGACCAACCGGGTTCGGTACCCCAATGGGCGCGCGACAGCTATCTCAAGCCCGAATTCCTGGAAGCGGGCGCCGATCATCACCTCTTCGGCGCAGTGCTCGACCGAGAGGGCAATTTCGTCAAAAACGCGCCCCTGCGCTTCTGGTCGGATGGCTTCGCCAAATTGGGCGATCCGAATTACGATGGTTATGTCAATATATCGACCAAGGCAGATTCCGGCTGGGCCAACAACCCCATGGGCCCGGGCAGTTCCTACGTGCCCGAACGCGGCGAATCAGGCCCCTGGTGCTGGGCGCCCCCGGGCGCAGCCGAAGTCATCTGCGGCGGAGGTCTCCCTGCTCGCCATCATCTTTCCACGTTTGCAGTCTGGCAGGAGATGGATCGCGCCGCCTACGAAGCTGCCCTGGGCGGCGCAACAACGCCGGTCGAGCCGCCCGTAGAACCACCGGTCGAACCGCCCACCGAGCCGGGTGGCGGCGACGGAGGCGAAGGCGGCGGCTCCGGCATCCAGATCGAACGGCGCATTAGCCCCTGGATTGAACACATGAATATGGGCATCAATGCCATCGCAGATCGACCCGACGATCCCGACCCCGACGGCGATAAGATCTACATCATCAAGGATGCCTTCACGACTATCAACGGTTCTTGGGAACCCTCCGACGCGCCCTACTCGATTCCCCAATGGGCTCGGGATGCCTATTTGAAGCCCTGGGGCGCGCCCGACTACTTCGACGATGCCGGGGCCGATCACCATCTCTTTGCCG
>CAYZLP010000895.1:0-2651 GCA_964478635.1 uncultured Caldilineaceae bacterium | reverse complement strand
CCAAGAGCGCCGTCAATGTCGGCTGGCAGATGCTCCAGTTTTCCAAGACGTAGGGCGAGGGCAATGCCGAAAGGACAAGAATCATGAGCTTCTACGGACGTTACGTTCACGATCTGCAATCTGCACTGAGCGGCATCCCATGGTCGCGCATTGATGAAATCGTCGGTGTCCTCCACACGGCACGGCGGAACGGCAATCATGTCTTTATTATGGGCAATGGCGGCAGCGCGGCGACCGCCCTGCACATGGCGTGCGACATCGGCAAGAATACGGTCGTGCCCGGCTTTCCGCGGTTGCGGGCCATCTCACTCACGGACAACATGGCTCTTTTCTCCGCGCACGCCAACGACAATACGTATGCGGAAGTTTTTGCCGAACAGTTGGCCAACCTGGCCCAACCGGGCGATGTGGCAATCGCTATTTCTGCCAGCGGCAATTCGCCCAATGTGTTGCGTGGAATCGCGACGGCGAAAGCCCTAGGCGCCATGACCATTGGCTGGAGCGGCGGCAATGGAGGCCGGCTCGCCGACCTGGCCGAGATCTCCGTCGTCGTGCCCAGCAGCGTGGTCGAGCAAATTGAAGATGTTCATTTGATTCTGGAGCATATCGTCACCCTCCGTCTACGCGAGACCGTTGTCGCCGAGGTTGGCCGGGAGGGAGAACGAGCCGTCCCGCCGCCAATCAAAGGACCTCAAGTGATCGCGGCAGTCAACGGCGCCGGCGTTCTGGAATGACCGGTAGATTCATAGACGTAGCCACGTTACCGTGGCTGCCGTAGGTTCTGAGGCGCAATCTATCATGTCCAGCAGCAAACCATTCGCCCATACCTGTCCGTTTCTGGGCTTAAGCACCGATCGGTCAATCATGCTTTCCGACGTTTCGGAAAGCCATCGATGCTACGCGCAGTCACCGGCCCGCCAGCCGGATGAAGATTGGCAGCATCGCTTCTGCCTCAAGCCGGGCCATGTAGCCTGCCGCTTCTATGCCGAACCGGTTCTGGCAGACAACGCTGCGGAGAGCCAGACAGAATTCAGGGCCCTCGCCGGAAAGAAACTGGGCAGGCCGGAGCGGGGATGGGCGCCTGTTCTGGGGCTGGGTTTGCTTACCGTGCTCGGCGTGGTGATCGTGCTGAGTAATTTGATCGGCACGCCCATTCTTTCGTTCGACCGGGCAGGTGCCACCATCGAACCTGCCCTTGATCTGGAGGCTCGCCCGGTAACGGCCACGCCACCGCTGGAGGCAAGCGGCAACATCACGACTGTCATTGCGCTGGGTCCAACCGAGGCCCCCACGCCGCAGAAACGGTCGCTCATACCGACGCCAACTCCCAAGCTTGGCGCCGCGCAGATCGTTCGTGCCACAGCCGATCTGACGGGAGGAAGCGCAACGCCCGTGGCGGATGGCATAGTGCATACGCTCATACCTGACGGCGCCGAGGTCGGCTGGTGGCGGAGCAACGCGGAACGGCGCAATTACCTGGGTGATTCATTCCTTTACGCGGGCCGCGATGAGCAAGGGGAAACGTACATTTCGGCCGCGCGCTTCGATCTGAGTGACATTCCCCGAGGCGCTGCCATAGAAGAGGTCTCTCTGGATCTGACCGGTTTACGCGACGATCAGCTGGATGCGGAGTCCCAAGGGCGTTGGCTCCTTCAGTTCCTGCCCGAAGAGAGCCTGACGGCCCTGGCCGAAGTCGATTTTCTCACGCTGTACAGTGCGCCGGCTTCGATCATCCTCGACCCGCAGATCCCGGTCGAAGAACTGGCGGCAGGCGAGACGAACAGTTGGACCCTGGATGAACCGGCACGGGCCTGGTTGGCACAGCAACTGCTCGACGGCGCCCAGTCCGTCTACCTGCGCATTCAGGCAACCAACGACGGCACAGGTTTCTTTGCCTGGGACAGCGGCACAGGGCCGGAATCGCAGGGCAATCCGCCCCGGTTGGTGCTCAACGTCGGGCCACCACCGCCCACGCCGCCGCCGCTGCCGACGCGTGAAGTCATTGTTGCGACCCTGACGCCGATTCCGGAAAATGTCGTGACGGTCGTTGCCCAGGCGGCAACCGCAACGGCCGTAGCCGAGACCACGGGAACGTACACGCCGCCGGCCTATGCCATCGTGACGCCGACACCGTTTCCGGCCAATCTGGCTACCGTACAGGCGGTTGCTCTGGCCAAGGGCCTAGCTCCCGTTGCACTCAACACGCCCGCGCCGCCGAACGCTGCGGCCGCGACGGCCGACGCAGCTTATGCCACGGCCGTCGCGATCACGACCGGCACCTTTACGCCGGTACCGACCAATTACGTGACGCCGGTACTCATCCTGCCGTCGCCGCCGGCCGAGAATGTAGCGACGGAGGCAGCCCGGGTGATTCAGGCCACGGCCTATGCAGCGAGCGGTGCGGCAGGGACGCCCTTGCCGCACAATGCCGTCATCGCCGAATACGTCTATGCGACGCCGGCGCCGGAAAACGAAGCCACGGCCGCAGCCATGGCCGTCATCGCAGCCGCTAATGTTCAGGTGCAGGGCACGGCCACGCCCCTGCCGTGGAATGCGGTTGTGATCACCGCGGTGCCGACAGCCTTACCGCCGACGCCAACGCCGCTGCCGCTCGTCCTGGAGCCAACGCCAACCGAGATACCCAAGACGCC